>CAVJQK010000049.1:0-8453 GCA_963651795.1 Erysipelotrichaceae bacterium
GTCAAAGGCGATGTCGAGCTGAAAAATGCCGGCGACAGTGTCTTTGACACGCTCCATGTGACGGATGCGACGATTGATATTACCGAGAACGGAAAATTCGATTCCGACAGAATCCGGGTACACGGCAATGCCGATATTTCCGCTATGGGCAGCAAGACCGCGATTTTCGGTGCGAAGCCGAGAGCGACGGATGCCAATTACAAATACGCGGATAAGGGCACTTGGATGAGCCTCCACACGTATGATGCGAATCACCAGGCGTCGAACGGCGTTCTGATGCATCACGACAGCAAATATTATGCGGATGCGCAGCGGTACAGCGAGGAAAATCTCGCACGGCAATATACGGATTACAAGATTTCCGTCGATCGGTATCGCTATGTCACCGATCCGATTATGTTCTTCGAGCGTTTCAATATTCTCGAAAATGCGCTGCCTTCCGTTTCCTATACGGAAGATGATGAAAAATTCCGGATTGTTTGAGGAAACGAAGGAGGAAATCGTCTGTTATGAAAAAGAAATTTCTTTGCGCCGCTCTTCTGGGAGCCTTGATTCCGTCCGGGTTTGCGCTGGCGGCGCCGGTCGGCTCCAATGATATCGATACTGCCGGTGTCGAACTTTCTCGTATGCAGGATTATTTGGAACGCGAAATGGTGGAGCGCCAAATTGCCGAAGAGCGGCAGAAGGCGCGTGCGGAAGTCGAAAAGAAGGAGGAGGAAACTCGGCATGAAAGCGAAGTTTCCTTCCTGCTGAATCGTCTCGATATCGAAGAGTCGAAAGTGCTCACGGTCGAGGAAATCGCGGGCGTCAAAGCGGCGTATGAGGGGAAAGAGGTAACAATTTCCGATTTGTATGATGCGGTTGCCGCGCTGAACCGCCTCTATGAAAGTCACGGATATCTCACGTGCCGCGCGTTTCTTCGCCCGCAAAAAATCGAGGGCGGTGTCGTGGCCGTCGATTTAGCGGAAAGTACCGTCGGGCGCGTTGTGTTGGACGGAAACAAAAATACGGACGGGAAATACATTTTGAATCGTCTGCCGCTTGCCGAAGGGTCGATTCCGAGTATGGATAAACTCAATCACGATTTGCTTCGTTTCAACGGGACGAATGATGCGCAGCTTCGCATTGTGCTCAGAGCGGGCGAGTCCGAGGGGACGACGGATTATTACATCACGGTGAAGGAGCCGAAGAACAGCAGTTGGACGCTTTTCTCGGATAATATGGGGACGAGCGGCACCGGCGAATATCGGATGGGGCTTTTCTACAATAATCGCAGTTTGTCCGGGCGGCGGAATCCGCTCATTGTGGGGACTGTCTTCAGCCGCGGGAGTCGCGCATTCAGTGCGATGTACACGCATCCGGTGGGCAGAAGCGGCGGGAAACTCAATTTTTCCGTGAATTACAATAATGTTCGCCAAATCAAAAATACGGATGTCGGCAGGACGAAGGGTCGCGCGTACTCTTTCACGCTCGGATATGCGCAGCCGATTTGTGTTTCCGAAAAATTCAGAAGTGAATTCACGGTGGATTTGCGCCGGCAAAATTCGCATTCGGATTGGAGACCGAAATCGGGTGGGTACGATTTGCGCATTGTCGATGACACGGTGACGGATTTGTCGCTGGGGCTTGCCATGACGAAAATGGGCGATCGCTACGTCTTCTATCGGAAACATACGCTGACGTACGGTCACAGTTCTTCTTCGCCGGATCAGTCGTACGGCAAGAGCAGTTCGCAGAATTTCACGATGTATAAATTGTCCGCGCTGTATCAGAAATATTACGGAAACGGATCGAATTTCCTCGTCCGTCTCGACGGGCAGTACAGTTTCAAAGACAATGTCGTGAGCTCGCGTGAATTTTTCCTGGGCGGCATGTACAGTGTCCGCGGGTATCCGGAAAATTACATGAGCGCCGACAGCGGTATTTCGCTCAATTTCGAATACGGGATGCCGATTGCGCACAGCAAAAAAGTGCGCGGATTTTGGTTCTTTGATTACGGGCGCCTTTTCGGGGAGAGCGGTGAAAGCAACAATAAGGATCGCTATCTCGTGAGCACGGGGCTCGGTGTGCGCGCGCAAATGGGGAAAAATGTTTCCGGCACGCTGTCGTTCGGTTTCCCGCTTAAGAAAAATTTCCCGGGGAAAAATGACCGTGTTTCTCCCGTGCGCGTGAATTTCATCGTGAGTGCGCAATTCTGACCGGAGGAGCGGCATGAATAAAAGAGCGAGAAATTTTCTGGACTATTTGGAAACGAATAAAATCACGTGTTTCCAAACGGATGAAATCATAGGCGATGCGATGAATACGGTCGTATTTCGTTCGCATATGGATGTGTGCGGCGCGCATTTGCAGACGCTCGTCCTCTGCGACAGCACGCTCTATACGGTGATTCGCATCCTCGTCTTGCCGAGCGCACTTGCTGCCGGGGAAGAGAAAATGCGGAAACGGATCGACGCGCTGAATCGGAAGTACAAAATTCTCAAGTTTTATTTCGCGGAAAACGGCGATCTCGTCCTCGATGCCGTCATTCCCGCGCCGGCCGGAGAGATTGACGGCGACATGGTTTTCACCGTCCTCGACGTCATCATCCGCAATCTGGAAACGGAATATGAAAGCATCGTGAAGGCCGTTTCCCAATAAAAAAACGGCAATAGAAAAGGTTGCCGCTCCCCGACAGGGCCGGCTCCCTAATTGGAATGAACTAAGGAGAAAGCCGCCGTATGGAGATTCGGGCGGCTTTTTCCTTGTGAATGGTTATTTTAAGGCCAAGATAATAGCCAGCAGAATAAGCATAAAAACTATGACATAGTCCATAACTATCACCTCCCTCGTGAGTAATGAGGGAGCGGAATTCGGCTACCCGTTACCGGGGAGGGCATCCTTCATAATTTATCGTATCAGATTTTTACGATGATGTCCATTCATTTTTAGATTTTCCGATATTTTTTTGTATGGTATAATAGAATGAAATAAAGAAATAAGTGCGGATTTTTTATAAAGAGAGGATGGAACGGCCATGATTTTGGAAAATCGGAATGGGGTCGAAGTCTTTGACTTTACGACTCTTATGCGGAAAAGAATGCAGCTGTATCTGGGAAATGTATTGTCCGAGGAAATCAAAAAAGCGATGGCGGCGGCGTTTCCGGGAGAAGATCCCTATGCGGAATTGACGCAGGCGTACCGCGAATTTTGGCAGAAATATCATCTCATCTTCAATTTCGAAGTGGAAGATGTATTGAAACCGCTCCCGTATCTCCACGGATTTTCTTTTGAAACGGGGCGCGTCTTCGGGCATGTGGACGAACCGGAAAGCCGTATCGAAATCGGTCTGGCGCCTTCGGACGATAAGAAAAATCTCGATATCGTGTACATGATTTCCGAAGGGCGCACGCTGCTCTACCGTTTCGCAAATTTGCTTCACAAGACGGCCGTCGAATTTTCCAAAATGTATACGGGCTGCGATTATATCCGCGCGTATGCGGCGGTGTGCGAAGCGATGCACATGATGCCGGAATCGAAGAAAGCGAATCCGATGCTGGACGCCGATCGCGTACTGATGACGCTGATGACGCTGGATGCGATCCGCGATCCGCTCGCCGTCGGAAGGAGCTCTTTCGAATACTGGGTCGTCTGGACGAAAGAGCACGCGGAAAATTCTCTCATCTACGTCTCCGCGGTGGAACAATAAGAAATATAAAAGCTGTGAATCCATATGTGATTCACGGCTTTTTCTTTTGGGCATAGGGCATGAGGGATGGGGCATGAGCTTCAGGTGTCGCCTGCGGCGACGATTTTTTTTATAATCGGCGCTGCGCGCCTGGCCCCATCACCCGGCTCTACGGGCCACCGGTGACCGTCCACCGGAAGGTCGCCTCCCGAAGAGGGCTTACACCAAAATATGCGCGAAGCGCATCCTGACCGCATACCGCATGCCGCATACCTCATGCCTTTTTTTGTGTTATAATACAAAGATAAAAATCGGATGAAAAATGTTGAGAAAAATAGTATACTAGGTATTGCAATTTTTGCCGGAAATCAAGTATAATATTAATAATCTATTTTTTCATTTTTGAGACGCGGAGAGGAGGATACACCCGAATGCATTTTTTGGAATCGCTCGGTCGATGGACGATGGGCATTTTCAAGGAGCTTGGGGCTGTCATTCTTCTCTTTTTGAATACTTGGAAACAAATTCGACATTTCCGCATGCGGGAAACGATGAAACAATGTTTGGATCTCGGCGTGATGTCGTTTCCCATCGTGGCATTGACTCTTCTTTTTACCGGCATGGTGCTTTCCATTCAAATCGCGGGCGAGCTCGTGAAATACGGCGCGGATTTTTCCGTCGGCGGGATTGTCGCAATCGGAATGGGACGCGAACTGGGGCCCGTGCTCTGCGGGGTGGTGCTGGCGGGGCGCGTCGGCGCTGCGATTACGGCCGAAATCGGCACGATGCGCGTCACGGAGCAAATCGATGCGCTCCGGTGTCTGGCGGTAGATCCCATCGGGTATCTCGTGGTGCCGCGTTTTGTCGCCTGCATGGCGATGCTTCCCATTTTGAATGTGTTCGGCGTGACAATCGGGATCGCCGGCGGCATGATTGTGGCATCGCTTTCCGATAATATTTCTTCGTATACGTTTCTTCATTCCATCGATGTCTTTTGCGGGGCGAAAGATATTTATATCGGAATGATTAAATCCGTCTTTTTCGGCATGATCGTCGCACTCGTCGGCTGCGATCGCGGCATGACGTGCACGGCGGGTGCCGAGGGTGTGGGACTTGCGACGACGCAATCCGTCGTGTATTCCATCATCATGCTTTTTGCGGCGAATTATTTATTGTCTTCACTTCTGTTTTAAAGGAAATTTCTATGATAGAATTGCGGCATGTGTATAAATCTTTCGGTACGCGGGAGATTTTGCACGATGTGAATCTTTCCGTCAAAGACGGGGAGACCATGGTCATTTTGGGGGCTTCCGGCTCCGGGAAATCGACCATCCTGAAGCTCATCATCGGACTCATGCGGCCGGATGCCGGCGAAGTCCTGGTGGACGGAAAGGATATGGCGATTCTTTCGGAAATGGAACTCAATGAAGCCCGGCGTCACATGGGCATGGTGTTTCAATATTCGGCGCTTTTCGATTCTTTGAATATAAAAGAAAATGTGGCGTTCGGCCTTCGGATGCATGAGAATTTGCCGGAGGAGGAAATCGACCGCATTGTGGCGGAAAAGCTTCGCATGGTGGGGCTTTCCGATATAGAAACTTTGATGCCGTCCTCGCTTTCGGGGGGCATGAAGAAACGGGTGAGCCTGGCGCGCGCCATCGCTTTGAATCCCGATATGATTTTGTACGACGAACCGACGGCGGGCTTAGATCCCATCATGTCGACGGCCATCAGCCAATTGATTCGCCGGATGCAAAGAGAAATGAAAGCGACGAGCGTCGTCGTGACGCATGATATGGCATCGGCCAATCTCGTCGCGGATCGGATGGCGTTTTTGCATGAGGGTTCGTTCCTCATTTGCGGGACGCCGGAGGAATTGTATGCCAGCTGCGACCGGCGTGTCCTGCAATTTGTGAACGGTTGGGAAACACCGGAAGGGCCGGGAAAGGAGAGTGAGCCTGTATGAAATGGTCGACGGAAGCGAAAGTCGGCGCTTTTGCATTGACGGGCATTCTCATTTTCGCGGTGCTGATGTTCGAATTGTCTCACATGGTGCTCTTCGGAAAAGACGGTTTCCATGTGACGGGATATTTTAATGAAGCCGAGGGTATCGAATCGGGAAACGCCATCCGATATGCGGGCGTGGAAGTCGGCCGCGTGGATGATATTTCCGTATCAAGAGGCGAGGCGATTTTGAATCTTCGTTTCTACGACGGGAGCGAAATTCCGAAGGATGCCGTTTTCACGATTGCGACGTCTTCCATTATGGGCGGACGTTTCGTCAATGTGTCGGGCGGGGATTTCAGTCGCGGGCTTTTGGAAGACGGGATGACGATTCGCGGCGGCGCGGCGCCCAGCATGGAAACGATCATGGCCAAGGTGGATAAATTGGCCGATACGGCGCAGCAGATGATGGACGGGATGAATAATGTCATTTCCGATCACGATACGCAGCTTCATGCGAAGCAGATTATAGGAAACATGGACGCGCTGACACAGAATCTCACGATTTTGACGGCGCAGGGCATTCAGATTGCGAAGAATGTGGATGATCTCACGGCGCAGATGAATGCGATGGTTTCACAATTTAACGGCGACGGAAATGCGGGGGCACAGGCGCGTGTCATTTTGGACAATTTAGCCGTGACGAGCGAGAATGCAAAGGAGCTCTCGTTTAAAGCACGTTCCGTTTCCGATAAATTAAACGGCAGTTCCCAAGGAGGCATTTTCAATGTTTCCGGAGACGCCGAAATCCTGTATAATACGAAAGATAAGCAGTATTCTCCGAATTTTAATTTGGAATTCGGGAAGGATAAGTACGTGCGCTTGGGGGCGGAGTCCATCGGGGACGGCAGCCTTTTCAATGCGCAGTTCGGATCGCGGAAAGGGCCGATGGATTTCCATGCCGGTATCATTCGCGGCAAGGTCGGATTCGGGACGATGTATATCGCAAATCGTTTCCGCATCGGCGCCGATGTCTTCGATCCGAATCATCTCACATTCCGTTTCAAAGGAAGTTTTCAAATTCGTCCGAATTTCTTCGTGACCGCGCAGTCCATTCAGCCCGAAAAGCGGGAGGGCGGCGGTAATTATTTCGGCCTGAGTTATACGTATTAAAAGAGAGGTAAAACATGATGAAAAAGGGATATACGTTTTTGGGAGCGGCGGTGACGGCGGCTTTGATGGCCGGTTTCGGAGCCGGCACGGTTTCGGCCGAGCGTCCGGAATTGCCGGCGCTCACGTATGAAAAGACGGCAAGCCGGACGGTGAAGGATGCCAAGGAAAATCCAACGAAACAAGTCGTCCTCGGTCACCATCTCACCAAAGAGGATTTAGTTTCCGCGCCGGAGGCGAATTTGCCGGCAGCGGAAAAAATCACCGTCGATCTGGACACAACCGTGCTGACGGCGATCGAAAATAACCGCGATATCAAGATTGCCGAGTATCAATATCGCCAGGCGGAAGCGGATGTGCGTAAGGCGGCGGCCGGGAAAAATCCGTCGCTGAGTTTTAATATGGAAGCGAGCCGCGGCGGCGGTTTTACAAATCAGAATGTGGTCGGCGTAGGTCAGGTGAAGGTGTACGGTGTCAAGAACAGTTTTTCCGATGCGGTGAAAGTATCCTGGCCCCTCTGGACGGGCGGAAACCTTGAAGGACAGATTGCCTCCGCTCGTGCGCAACGCGGCGTGAAGGAAGAAACGCTGTATCTGACGGAAGCGGAAACGAAATTGTCCGCCATTTCCGCATATTATGAATATCTCGAAGCCATCAATCTGGCGAATGTCGCCAAAGAATCCGTGGATAATCTCACCGGACATTACACCAATGTCGAGCAGCAATACAAAGCCGGCATCGTCGCGAAATTGGACGTGCTCACTTCGAATGTATCGCTTGCCAATGCGAAACAATCCTATATCACGGCGGATAATGCGAAAAAACTCGCCGAAGCGAGTCTTAATAATGTGATGCGCCTTCCGCTCAATACCGAGCTCGTCCCGGCATCGACGGAATTCCCCGAACCGGAATTTACGATTTCCATGGAAGAATGTCTGGCCCTTGCCGATAAGTATCGCTGGGAAATTGCCAAAGCGCAATACGGATTGAAAGCGGCGCAGGCGCAGCTCCGCACCGCAAAGAGCGGCTATCTTCCGACCTTGGCCGTCGCCGGTTCCTACAGCTGGAATGACGACAGTTTCCCCGGATTTGAAAACAGAGGCTGGGGCGCGCAGGCGACTCTCTCCTGGCCCCTCTTTGACGGCGGCGCGACGGATGCGAAAATTCTTTCTGCGAATAACGCCATAAAAGAATACGAGGAAACGCTGGCGCAGGCGCGCGAAAAAATTGCGCTCGAAGTCCGTAAAGATTATCTGAACGTCCTTGCGGCGAAAGAAAAAATCCGCGCGACGGAAGCGGCCGTCGAACAGGCGGAAGAAGCATTCAAGATTGCGTCCATTCGCTATAAATCCGGCGTCGGAATCAACCTGGATGTCTTGGATGCCCAGCTGAATCTGAACAACGCGAAGACGAATTACATTACCGCACTCTACGATTACAACGTCGGCCTCGCCACGCTCGAAAAAGCCCTCGGTTTCCCGGCCGTCATTCATAAAAACACCGCCATTCCGATTGTGATCGAAGGCGCGACTAAGACTGAAGATGTAAAGACTAAAGACTGAAGACAGGCGAAAAAAGCCGTCTCGGACACGTTTCCGAGACGGCTTTTTTGTGCCCTTTTCACCGTCATCCCGAATTTATTTCGGGATCCCCAAATCATCGGAAATGTCTC
>CAVJQK010000050.1:0-8407 GCA_963651795.1 Erysipelotrichaceae bacterium
TTTTTTAGCCAACGGAGATTTTTTTGTGAAAGAGTTTTTTCACAGCCCCTTTTTGCTGCGTTTCAAATTTTACTTATTCATTTCCCGGGGCGATGACGCTGTCGGCCGCTACTTTGGCGCAGCGGGCGAGCGAGAGGCCGGTGCCGGCGGGGATGAGTTTGCCGATGATGACATTTTCCTTCAAGCCGACCAGCGGATCGGATTTGCCTTTGATGGCGGCTTCGGTGAGGACTCTCGTCGTTTCCTGGAAGGAAGCGGCGGAGAGGAAGGAGTCGGTCGCGAGGGCCGCTTTCGTCGTGCCGAGGAGAAGGTTGTGGCCCTGCGCGGGTTCTTTGCCTTCTTCTTCGAGGCGGCGGTTTCCGAGACGGTAGGTGACCATGTCGACGGTCTGGCCCGGGAGCCAATCGGAATCGCCCACATCTTCGATTTTGATTTTGCGAAGCATCTGACGGACGATGATTTCAATGTGTTTATCATTGATTTCGACGCCCTGGGAGCGATAAACGGACTGGACTTCGGAAACGATGTATTGCTGGGTCGCCTGGACGCCGTTGACACGCAGAATGTCGTGCGGGTTCACGCTACCTTCCATGAGCTTCGTGCCGGGAGCGATGACGTCGCCGTCTTTGACGATGGCGCGTTTGCCGAACGGCAGTTTGTAGGTTTCACTCGTTTCCTCATTCGTGACGGTGACGATCATGACACCTTTATTTTCTTCGGATTCGCCGACAGTGACGGTGCCGCCGATTTCGGAAATGAGGGCGTGGCCCTTCGGTTTCCGCGCTTCGAACAATTCTTCGACACGGGGAAGACCCTGTGTGATATCTTCATTGGAAACGGTACCGCCGGTATGGAATGTACGCATCGTGAGCTGGGTGCCCGGTTCGCCGATGGACTGTGCGGCGATGATGCCGACGGCTTCGCCGATGCCGACGGGACGGCCGGTGGCGAGGTTTCTGCCGTAGCATTTCGCGCAGACGCCGTGGGTGGCGTGGCAGGTCAGGATGCTGCGAATCTTGAGTTTATTGTAATGTTTGCCGATTTCTTCGGCCTGTTCTTCGGAAATTTCTTCGTTCTTCTTCGCGATGATTTCGCCCGTTTCCGGATTGACGACATCTTCGACGGGGCAGCGACCGGTGATGCGGTCGGCCAGGGTCTCGATGACGCCGCCCGAGCGGATAATCGGCTCGACTTCGACGCCTTCGGCTTCATCCATGTGGATGCGGGCGGAGGAAACGTCGGCCGCGAGAAGTTTTTCGACGATATCTTCGGTGATTTCGGTGCCGGCGGGGAAAATTTCTTCGCCCGCTTTGGAAACGACGGCGCTGTCGAAATGTTTCCCGATGTAGCGGGATTTGAATTCCCGGGTGAGGCGTTCCGTCATTTTTTCTTCGGCTTCGGCCGCACCGAGATCGTAGGTGACGGGTTCTTCGGCTTCCGCGCCTTCCTCGTAAGGCGGCATGACGGTGATTTCATGCACGAGGTGCGCATTGAGAAGGGTGATATCTTCGTCGGTAAGCGCACGGCCGGCGACGAGGAGAATTTCTCCGCTCTTGGCGTCAACGACGTCTTCGGAAAGGAGGGCGCCGATGAGTTTCGGACGGAGTTTATTGACGGCCGATTTCGCCGCTGCCGCTGCGCGCGCCGTTTCCTTATCGAAATCGATGACGGCGATATCGCAATCTTCTTCGCGGACGATGACGTCCTGGGAAACGTCGACGAGGCGGCGGGTGAGGTACCCGGAGTCTGCCGTACGGAGTGCCGTATCGGCGAGGCCTTTACGAGCGCCGTGTGCCGAGGTGAAGTAATCGAGGACGGTGAGGCCTTCGCGATAATTGGCCTTGACCGGCAGTTCGACCGGGCGGCCGGAGGTATCGGCGATCAGCCCGCGCATGCCGGCGAGCTGGCGCATCTGGCTGTCGTTACCGCGGGCGCCGGACTGAGCCATCATAGTCAGCGGGTTGAATTTCTTCATGCTTTCTTTCATCGCTTCGCCGACTTCGTCCGTCGCACGGCTCCAAATGTCGACGACTTTCTTGTAGCGTTCGGCTTCTGTGATGAGGCCGCGGCGGAAGAAATTCTTCACGCGCTCGACTTCGGCGTCTTTTTCGGCGATGATGGCATTTTTGCTTTCCGGCACGGCGACGTCATTGATGCCGATGGAAATGCCGGAAATGAGGGCGTAGTGGAAACCGAGTGCTTTGATGCTGTCCAGGAGTTCGCCGGTCGCTTTGAAACCGAGTTTCCGGAAGCAATTATTCACCAGTTTCCCCATTTGTTTCTTATCGATGACGACGCCCAGGCATTCGCGTCCGTCTGCTCTCTTGTGGAAGGCGCGGAGGACTTCGGGGATGGCGTAGTTGAAGATGACGCGGCCGGGGGTCGTGATGACGAGACCGTGGCCGGGGATTTCCATGCGGATGAAACGATGGAGGTATTCGAGGCCTTTGTCTTCGTCTTTCGCCGCATTGTAGGCGAGCATGATTTCGTCGTAGCCCGTGAAGAGCGGTAGCGTATCGTAATCGACGGTTTCTTCATCGTCTTTCGTGATGGTGAGGTAGTAGCTGCCGAGAATCATATCCTGCGACGGAATGGCGACCGGTTTGCCGTCTTTCGTGGAGAGGATATTATTCACGGAAAGCATGAGTGTGCGCGCTTCTTCCTGCGCTTCATTGGAAAGCGGCAGGTGGCATGCCATCTGGTCGCCGTCGAAGTCGGCGTTGTAGCCGGGGCAGACGAGCGGATGCAATTTGATGGCGCGGCCTTCCCACAGAATCGGTTCGAAGGCCTGGATGCCGAGGCGGTGCAGCGTCGGTGCGCGGTTCAGGAGGACCGGATGGTTCTTGATGACGTCGGCCAAGACATCCCAGACTTCCGGGGCGAGTTTGTCGACTTTTTTGCGCGCGACTTTGAGGTTATTCGCCATGCCGCGCTCGATGAGCTCGTGCATGATGAAAGGTTTGAAGAGTTCGACGGCCATTTCTTTCGGCAGACCGCACTGGTACATTTTGAGTTCCGGACCGACGACGATAACGGAACGTCCGGAGTAGTCGACACGTTTGCCGAGAAGGTTCTGGCGGAAACGGCCCTGCTTGCCCTTCAGCATATCGGAGAGGGATTTCAGCGCGCGGTTTCCGGGGCCGGTCACGGCACGTCCGCGGCGCCCGTTATCGATCAAGGCGTCAACGGCTTCCTGGAGCATGCGCTTTTCATTGCGGATGATGATTTCCGGCGCGCCGAGTTCCAGGAGGCGTTTCAGACGATTGTTTCTGTTGATGACGCGGCGATAGAGGTCATTGAGATCGCTCGTCGCGAAACGGCCGCCGTCCAGCTGTACCATCGGACGCAGATCCGGCGGAATGACGGGGATGACGGTCAGAATCATCCATTCGGGTTTGTTTCCGGAATGGATAAAGGATTCGACTTCTTCCAGACGGCGAATGCTGCGTGCGCGTTTCTGCCCGGAATTGCTTTGCAAATCTTCTTTAAGCTCGGCTTCGAG
Source organism: Erysipelotrichaceae bacterium (assembly GCA_963651795.1). Lineage (GTDB taxonomy): Bacteria > Bacillota > Negativicutes > Veillonellales > Dialisteraceae > UBA1822. The sequence goes on from CAVJQK010000050.1 coordinate 3,503, forward strand.
GGCCGGGAGATCGATTTCACGCAGAAGTTTCTGAATCGCTTCGGCGCCCATGCCGGCTTTGAAGGAATCTTCGCCGTATTTTTCGATGGTTTCCCGATATTCGGCCTCGGTCAGAAGCTGCTGCTTCGTGAGATTGGTCGTGCCCGGGTCGAGGACGATGTAGGCGGCAAAGTAGAGGACGCGTTCCAGCGCGCGCGGGGAAATATTCAGAATCAGCCCGATGCGGCTGGGGATGCCTTTGAAATACCAAATATGGGAAACGGGGCACGCGAGATCGATGTGACCCATGCGTTCGCGGCGCACTTTCGCGCTCGTGACTTCGACGCCGCATTTATCGCAGATGGTGCCTTTATACCGCATTCTTTTATATTTACCGCATTTGCATTCCCAGTCCTTGGTCGGTCCGAAAATCCGTTCGCAGAAGAGTCCGTCGGTTTCGGCTTTCAGGGTACGATAGTTGATGGTTTCCGGCTTCGTGACTTCGCCGTGAGACCATTCGCGGATCTTATCCGGGGAGGCGATGCCGATTTGCATGGAGTTAAATTCGTTTACATCTAACACTTAGGATACCGCTCCTTTCCGGGACTGTCATTCGTCCGACCCGTTGGGGTCATCGGTAATGGTGAAATCAATTTCATTACTGTCGCTGTCATAGGCTTCGACATCTTCCGGAGCATCGAGCAAATCGGAGAGATCGTCGGAAACGTCTTGCATGGTTTCCACATCATTCCGAGATGCGGTGACGGAATCGTCGCCTTCCATGACTTCGCGGAGTTCTTTCTGTTCGGCTTCTTTTTCGGCCTGGGCTTTATCGGCGGCTTTGTCGCTTTCTTCGCTGCGACGTTCGAAAGAGGGTTCGAAATCTTCTTCGTCGAGTTCTTTCATGACGACTTCTTCTCCGTTTTCATTGAGAATACGGATATCGAGGCCGATGGACTGAAGTTCTTTCATGAGGACTTTGAAGGATTCCGGTACGCCCGGTGCGGGGATGTTCTCGCCTTTGACGATTTTTTCGTACGCGCGTACGCGGCCGATGACGTCGTCGGATTTAACGGTCAGAATTTCCTGCAGCGTGTAAGCGGCGCCGTAAGCTTCGAGGGCCCAGACTTCCATTTCGCCGAAACGCTGGCCGCCGAACTGCGCCTTGCCGCCCAGAGGCTGCTGGGTGACGAGGGAGTACGGACCGGTCGAACGTGCGTGAATCTTGTCGTCGACGAGGTGGTGGAGTTTGAGCATGTATTTCCAGCCGATGGTGACGGGATTATCGAGTTTTTCGCCCGTGCGGCCGTCGTAGAGGACGCTCTTGGCATTGGCCGGGAGTCCCGCCGCGCGCAGCGTTGTCGCCAAATCTTCATCGCGGCAGCCGTCGAATACGGGGGTCGCAATGTGGATGCCGGCTTCGTCCGGTTCGGGCATGCCGTATTTATCGAAATCGTAACCGGCTTCGCGGAGGCGTCTTTCGACATCCGGATCGCCCGCTTTGATTTCTTCGCCCAAAGCGTGGCAAGCCCAGCCGAGGTGAATTTCCAGAATCTGGCCGATATTCATACGAGACGGTACGCCCAGCGGATTCAGTACCAAATCGACGGGACGGCCGTCCGGCGTGAAGGGCATATCTTCGATCGGCATGACGCGGGAGCACACGCACTTATTGCCGTGGCGCCCTGCCATTTTATCGCCTTCGTGAATTTTACGTTTCTGCGCAATGTACACGCGGACGCTCTTATTGACGCCCGGCGCCAGCTCATCGCCCGCATCGCGCGAGAAGACCTTGACGTCGACGACTTTACCGAATTCGCCGTGCGGCACGCGCAGCGACGTATCGCGGACTTCGCGTTCCTTATCACCGAAAATGGCGCGGAGCAACCGTTCTTCCGGCGTGAGTTCCGTTTCCCCTTTCGGCGTGACCTTGCCGACCAGGATATCGCCCGGGCGGACATCGGCGCCGATGGCAATAATGCCGTTTTCGTCCAAATATTTAATTGCATCTTCGCCGACGGACGGAAGCTGACGGGTGATTTCTTCATCGCCCAGCTTCGTGTCGCGCGCGTCGCATTCGTATTCTTCGATGTGAATCGAGGTGTAGAGGTCTTCTTTGCAAAGACGTTCGGAAATCAAGACGGCGTCTTCGTGGTTGTACCCTTCCCAGGAAACGAATGCCACGAGGACATTCTGCCCGAGAGCGAGTTCGCCGCCGTCGGTCGCCATGCCGTCCGCCAAAGTCTGCCCCGCTTCCACGCGATCGCCCACATAGACGATGGTGCGCTGATTGATGCAGGTACTCTGGTTCGAACGCATGAATTTCGTCAGCGGATATTCATCCACTTCGCCGTTGTCGGCGCGGACGGTAATCATGCGACCGTCGATTTTTGCGACGACACCGGAACGGCGCGCGAGGACGCATACGCCGGAGTCCTGGGCCGCGACAAATTCCATCCCCGTCCCGACGAGAGGCGCCGTCGGACGAAGCAGCGGTACCGCCTGGCGCTGCATGTTCGCACCCATCAGAGCGCGGTTCGTATCATCGTGTTCGAGGAACGGAATGAGCGAAGTCCCGATGGAAACGACCTGCTTCGGGGAAACGTCCATCAAGCTGACATCTTTCGGATCGGCTTCCAAAGGATCGGCGCCGCGACGAGCCGTGACGTTTTTATTCACGAAATGATTATTCTCATCCAGCGGTTCGGATGCCTGTGCGATAATCTTATCTTCTTCGACATCCGCCGTGACGTAGCGGCAATCTTCCGTGACAACCGGATTTTCCGGATCCGAACGGTCGATTTGACGGTACGGCGTTTCAATCAGACCGTATTTATTGACAATCGCGAAATTCGCCAGCGAGGAAATCAGCCCGATATTCGGACCTTCCGGCGTTTCTACGGAGCACATACGGCCGTAGTGCGAATAGTGAACGTCGCGGACTTCGAACCCCGCGCGTTCGCGGGAAAGACCGCCCGGTCCCAATGCGGACAGACGGCGTTTATGCGTGAGCTCGGCCAGCGGATTCGTCTGATCCATGAACTGGGAGAGCTGAGAACTTCCGAAAAATTCTTTGATGGCAGCGGAAACCGGACGGATATTTACGAGCGCCTGCGGCGTCATTTTATCCTCATCCTGCGTCGTCATACGCTCGCGGACGACACGCTCCATGCGGGAGAGCCCGATGCGGAACTGATTCTGCAACAGCTCGCCGACGCAGCGCACGCGGCGGTTTCCCAAATGGTCGATATCATCCGTCTGCCCGATGCCCTGCATCAAATTCAGCAGATATCCGATATTCGCAATCATATCTTCGGGTGTCAGCGTGCGGAAATTGTCATCCAAATTCGCATCGTTGCACACCACCATGACCTCGGTGCCCTCTTCATTTTCCATCATGAGGCGCACCATGCCCGGATGCTTGAAAACGCCGCTCTCTTCGATCTTCGCGACCGCTTCCGCATCAATGAGCACGCCGGATTCGATGACCACTTCGCCCGTTTCCGTATTCACGATCGGATCCGTCGTGATGAGCCCCGGCAGACGATTCTTCCAGCCGAGCTTCTTGCCCGCTTTATAACGGCCGACCTTCGCCAAATCATAGCGATGCGGATCGTAGAAAAGATTGTGGAGAAGCGTCGTCGCCGATTCCACCGTCGGCGGTTCACCCGGACGGAGTTTCTTGTAAATTTCAATCAGCGCTTCTTCGCGATTGTGCGTCGGATCCTTTTCAATCGTCTTGCGGATGTGAATATCCTGGCCGAAAAGATCCATAATATCCTCATTCGTCTCCCAACCGAGAGCGCGCACCAGGACTGTCGCCGGCATTTTACGGTTACGATCGATACGAATGGAAACCGTCCCATTGGAATCCGTTTCCAATTCAATCCACGCGCCGCGATTCGGAATGAGCTGCCCGCTGTAAATGTATTTCCCCAAATTATCCTGCTCGCGGGAGAAATACACGCCCGGCGAACGGACGAGCTGGGAAACGATGACACGTTCGGCACCGTTGATGATGAAAGTGCCGGTCTCCGTCATGATCGGGAAATCGCCCATGAAAAGATCGTCATGCTCTTTGATGTCGCCCGTTTCCTTATTGACGAGACGTACTTTCACGCGAAGCGGCGCGGAATACGTCACCGCACGAGCGCGGCAGTCGTCGATGGACATCTCCGGTTTGGCGAAATGATAATCGAGGAAATACAACTCCCACTTATGACCACTGTCGGTAATCGGGGAAATATCGGCGAATACATCGCGCATGCCTTCCTTCTGAAACCATTCATAGGATTTCGTCTGGAGATCGAGCAAATGCGGCATTTTCATGACATCAAACGCTCTGGCATACGTGTACCTTTTTCTCGTACCTACCTGTTCAGGTCTGAACATCCTGTTTCTCATCCTTTCGTTGCAATACAGCGGCAAATACCCGCCCTCTCCGATTCCGCGGCGCCGAAATTACGACATCCGGCCTCTCCACATTTTCTTATATATAATGATAAAAAAAATAGAAGAAACCTCGGAAACGGGATCGCGTCATCTGCCCGAATTCCACTCTTCCGCAAAAAAGGCGGAAAACGAACAAGGCAAGCCGCCAAAAGTACCCTCTTGACATTCTTGCCGAAAGTGGTTCCGCGCGGAAAATTCCGCATTCGGACCCACATTTTTCTCAAATTTTCCCATTGTGAGTTGATATTATATCATAAATAAATAAATCGTTCCACTGATTTTATTCATTTTGGGCTAAAAAGGTAGATATAGATTTTTTCTGCATAATCAAAAAGAATTTTTCTTTATGAAGAAATTTTCTGTAGGGGTAATGAAGTTTTTTATAATGAGCGGGGCTCCCGCTGCGCGGAAGAACGCTACGCTTTTATCCCGCTGCGCGGGATGGCGCGCCTTCGGCGCGCCGTGTTCATTTCT
>CAVJQK010000051.1:0-8364 GCA_963651795.1 Erysipelotrichaceae bacterium
CGGAAAGGTATTTCCGCTTCGTTTCTCGTCCGCCCCGTCGCGACGGCGATTTCAAATCCTTTTGCTTTAAGTCTTTGAAACAACGCGCAAATCGCGTCTTTCGGCGCAAGCGGAATTTCCGATTTCAAAAATCCGGCTTTCCCGGGGCAAAACGGCACGCGACCCTTCTGCCTGATAAATTCGTCATCGCCCAAATACCACGCCTGAAACGCGTCCACATGAATTTGCCAAAAAGCCGAGCCGATTTTCGACCAAGAAGGAATTTCGCCGAAAATCGTTTCCATGGATTCGGATAATTTTTGAAACACAGCCTGTCCCAGCGCATCTTCCGGCACATGTCGCTCCCAATACGCCAAAACATCCTCGGCGCGCGGAATCGGAAGCCCCATGAGCTCGGCGCCCATGCGTTTCACATCCGTTTCTTTCTCACAGAAAAGCGGCAGAAAATCTCCGCCCGTGCGCAGGCGGTACGTTTCCCCCATAAGTGCGATCATCGTCACAAGCGCCGCGTGCACCATATCCCAATTGGAATTAATCCCGTGATTTTTGAGCCATTCGAAGAGCGTTTCCTTGCCGTAGACGCGCGAGCGAATCGCAGCAATTTGTCCATCCGTCACTTTGACCGCGTCAAAATCCTCCGCCTCCGTCGCAAGACCCATGTAATCCTTGCCGAATAAAATTTCCCACACCGTGAGACCGGACACATCGTAATAGCGCTCCTCGCTGAAAAGCACGCCGTCCACATCAAAAATGACCTTCTTCATAAGTCACCCCTTCATCGCAAATTCACGCACGAACCGCGTCAGATTTTCCGAAGACAGAAACGCACGCGGATCCCGTATCTCTCCGTCTTTTTCCTTTAAAAAATCCGTGAAACGAGCCGTCATGCGGCGGATTTCGGAAGCCATCCTCGGAAATTCCCGTTTCGTTTTCGCCTGCCGCAGCATCCATTCCAAAGCCGCCGGCCGAAAATATTCTTCGATAAAACAACTTTCAATCCAATACGCAAATTCCGTTTTAGAAAAACGCGCCGCTTCTTTCAGAAAATCCAAATAGAGGAAACAGCCGTCCTCCGCGCCTTCCCAGAAATCCGCATACGCAAAATCGTACGCGCCGTCTTCCTGCGCACGGAGAAAATCGAACGCATCCGCCTCCATAATTTTCATTTTATCCGCAAAAGGAATCTGCGGCAAAATGTTTTCGGAAAATAATGTAATCACATCCGGATTTCGTTCAACGACCGTCACGGATTCGACGGTATCCTTTCGCGCGGCCATGAATGCGTAATAGCCGAGTCCCAGCCCGTACGTCACGACACGTCCGTGCGCCTTTTCGATATCCGCCGCCATGGAGCGAATTTCCGATTGCACGATGCTCATCCACACGCGCCCCGCCTCTTCCAAGACGGGAAATGTGACCGTTTCGTCAAAAAATCCGATATCCGCATAAAAGAACGGATTATCCCCGCACCGATCTTCATGGTACAGGCGGAAAAATTCGTAGGGCACATAGTCGGACGTCAATAAAGAAATTTGACCCGCCTTCGCCTTTTTCGGGGAAATCGCAAGATAATACGGATTTTTCCGCACGACATCGGCCGGAATTCTGTGAATATGAGAGGAAACAAGCCGAAAAAGCGCATCGGCCAGTTTCTCCGGTGTATAAAAATCGGCCACATTCGAATACGGCAAATAGTCGTTTTTTTCTTCATACATGCGATAAACGGCGTCATTGATATCGTCACCGAAACCGATATCGGCAGCGTACTCGGCCACATGCGCATCCGTATCCGTCTGCGTTTCGTCCACATCGGACAAAAATAAATGATCCTCCACTTCGCCCAGCATCAAATCGGCCGCGACGGCGGAAAGCAAAAATTCTTTATATAGTTCGAAAAGCTCGCGTTTCTCTTTATCACGAAACAGTAATTTCATCGATCCTCCGTTCTTCGAAAAGCAATTCTTCCATATCCTTCGGAAGCGGCGCCTCGAAATAGAGCGCTTCTCCCGTCACGGGATGCATAAAGGAAACATCCGACGCATGGAGCGCCTGCCGGGAAATAAAATCCGTCAGTCCACCGTAGAGCGTATCGCCCAAAAGCGGATGCCCCAAATAAGACATATGCACGCGAATTTGATGCGTGCGCCCGGTCCGAAGCCTAAGTCGCAGCACATCAAAATCATCAAAACGTTTCAAAACTTCGTATTCCGTCACGGCCGGTTTCCCATCGTCTCGCACCGTCCATTCCACGATGCTGCCGTCCTTTCGTCCGATGGGCGCCTCAATCGTCCCGCGCTCCGTTTCCATATGACCGGAAACAAACGCCATATAATGCCGCGTGATCAAATCGTGGCGCTTCGATAAATCGTACTGAATCTTCGCCGATTTGGCGACGACGACAAGTCCCGTCGTATTTCTGTCCAAACGATACACGGGATGAATCCCGGCGTCCTCTCCACGTTTTGCAAAATAGCCCGCCACGGCATTGACGAGCGTTTCCTGCGGACTTTTATGCGTGGGATGAATCATCATCCCCGTCGGTTTATTGACGATGAGAAGCCATTCGTCTTCGTAGACAACGGAAAGCGGAATATCGGCCGGAATAATCTCGGACTCTTCCGTCCACGTGCACACGAGCCTGTCACCGGCGCGTAGCATCGTCTTCGCATTATGGATTTCTTCGCCGTTCAAAACAACCGTGCCGCCCCATTTCATTCGTTTCCAAAGCGAGACGGAAATTTTACATTCGCCGAGAATAAATTTCCGAAGCATCACGTCACCGTGCCCCGTCGGCACCGTCCATTCCAGTTTCATCCCGTCCCTCCTTGCTGTGAGTCATTATAACATAAGCTGAGCTTGGTGCGACATTTGTGCGAAAGACATGAGACAATGAGACGTCAGACATCAGACTTTTAATCGGTGTCGCCTTCGGCGACGGTTTCTTTTTTATACCACCGAAGGCGGCGAGCGAAGCGAGCGATTATAAAAATGCCGCGCAGCGCACCTTTAAAGTCTGACAGTCTGACAGTCTCACAGTCTGACAGTCTCACAGTCTAACCATTTCCCACCAAAAAAAAGACTGTGAAAAATATCTTCACAGTCTCTCTTGCAAATTTTATTTCCCGGCGGCCGCCGCTTTGGCTTCCGCAGCTTTCGCCCTTGCCTCACAGGCCGGGCAGGCGTATTTCTTTTCGGGCTCTTTTTTCGGTGCGCAATGCGGGCAGGTCGCGTTTCTTTTTTCTCTTGCTTCCGCACGAATCGCGGCCCAGGCTTTGGCGGCGTTCTCGCGCTCTTGTTTCGTCGTTTCCTCTTTCGCACATTCCGCACAGGCGGGGCAGGTGCCGTTCGCACAGCAGTCCGATTCGCCTCTCACGAAATTTTTATAAATGTGCTTGAGGCCGATGGCGAAGAAGAACATGATGATCGCAAAGAGCACCCACGTGATGATATCTCCCGAGCTCATATTGTTTCCTCAGAAACCCATGGCCGTGCCGACCCAATAGACAATGAGCGATACGACCCACGCGATGGCGAAGTTCGCACCGGCGGCAAAGCCCATCCATTTCCAGCTGTTCGTTTCCTTCTTAATCGTACCCAAAGCCGTCATGCACGGTGTGTAGAGCTGGCTGAAGACCATGAAGGCAAGCGCGCTCATCGTGGTGAAAGCCGTCTGCAGACCGGAGCCTGCGACCGTTTCCAACATTTCCGCGCCTTCCATATCGGGATCCAAATCCGGGAGCCCGTAGAGAATGCCCATGGTGGATACGACGGCTTCCTTTGCCATGATCCCGGAAATGACGGCGGCGCCGGCTTCCCAGGTATTGAAACCGTGAAGTGCGAAGAGCATCCCCATCCAACCGCCGATGGTCGCCATGAAGGATTCGGACATTTCTTCGGTCTGCCCGTTCATATTGTAATTGGAGAGGAACCAGATGATGATGGACATCGCGAGAATAATCGTCCCCGCTTTGACGAGGTAGCCTTTCCCTTTATCCCAAGTTTCCAAAAGTACCGTCTTCATATCGGGGAAACGATACGGCGGAAGTTCGAGAACAAAGGAAATATCTTCCTGTTTGAAAAGAGTCCTGGAATAGAGAGCGGAGGCGAAAATCGCGCCCAGAATCCCGACGAGGTACATGGCAAAGACGACGTTTGTCGCCTGCGCGCCGAAGAAGACGGCACCGAAGAGTGCCAGAATCGGAAGTTTCGCGCCGCAGGTCAAAAACGGCGTAATCAAAATCGTAATCATGCGGTCTTTATTGGAATCCAAGGCTCTTGCGCCCATAATGCCGGGGACCGCGCAGCCGAAGCCGCAGATGATCGGCATGATGGCTTTACCGGAAAGACCGATACGGCGCATCAGCGGATCCAAAATATAGGCGACACGCGCCATATAACCGGTGCCGTCCAGGAAGGAAAGCACGAAGAAGAGTACGAAAATCAGCGGGACGAATGTGATGACGCCGCCGACACCGGCAATAATGCCGTCGCAAATGAGGGATTGCATCCACGGCGCCACATCGGCCGCTTCAAGAGCGCCGGACACCGTTTCCATCAAATCTTCATTAATGAGTTCATCCACCCAGTCCGCAATCGGCTGCCCGATCCATGCGAACGTAATCTGGAACATCACATACATCATGACGAGCATCATCGGAATGGCCAGAATTCCGTTTGCGAAAATGCTGTCGAGTTTTTCGGACAAATCGGAAGACGCGTGCGAGAACGTGACGCAATCGGCGACGATTTCATCGATGAAAGCATAGCGCGCTTCCATCACGGCTTCTTCCCGTTTTTCCGGATCGGAAACCGAAGCTTTCAGCGCATCGAGTTTCGCAATATACGCTTCGACGACATCGGAATTTTGATAATCGCTCATCACCGTCGACGTGAAAACATCGAGGAGCGCTTTCATCGATTTACCGCTGTGACCGTTCGTCTGAACGACCGGCATGCCGAGTTTTTCCGAAAGTTTCCGTACGGAAATGGAAACGCCTTTCTTCTGCGCTTCATCCTGCATATTGAGATCGACGAGGACCGGAATGCGACGCTCCAAAAGCTGCACGCAGAGGAAGAGGTTTCTGTCGATATTCGAAGAATCAATGACGTCGACGACGATATCCGGTTTCTCGTTCGTGAGATAATTTTCAACGATTTGTTCTTCCGGCGAGCGAGCATTCAGGCTGTACGTCCCCGGCAAATCCATGACCGCAATGGCGCGATCTTTGTAATTCGTGTAACCCTGTTTCTTATCGACCGTAACACCCGGCCAGTTTCCGATTTTCTGACGAATCCCCGTGAGCCCATTGAAAACGGTGGATTTACCGACATTCGGATTGCCGGTCAGTGCGACAGATAAAAGACCCATGACATGCCCTCCTTACGCCGTCTCGGATACGGAAATTTTCGCCGCATCCTGCAAACGAACCGCCATTTTGTACGAACGAACGAGGATGGCGAGCGGATCGCCCATCGGCCCCGTGCGGAGCACCTTAATCTTCGTCCCTTTGACCAATCCCATACTCATGAGACGCGTTTTGAGTTCGGACGCGTCAATGCCTTCCACCCGTACGGTCATCCCGGGTTTTGCTTCGGAAAGTCTCATGCTTCATCCTTCTTTCGTGAATTATTATGAGTCGGAACGTGAATGATAATGTATAGGAAACTTATTTCTTCAGCCCGATTCATTTCAAAAATTAGCTTTCCCTAATTTTTGAAATATTCTACTCCGAATCTGTAAGCATGTCAAGGATTTTGAGAATAAAAATCAATATCGATTTTGGGGAAGTGGGAAGAGAAAAGGGGAAAGGGGAAAGGGGAAAAACCACCCATGCCCGAAGTTTAACAGCGAGTTTTCAGACAGCAGAGATTCCGGATCAAGTCCGGAATGACGCAATAAAAAACTCCGTCACAAAGACGGAGAAAAAGTTGATGCGCGGATGCGTTGATGCGTTGATGCGTTGATGCGTTGATGCGTTGATGCGGTCAGGATGCGCTTCGCGCATATCATGTTTTATGCCGGCGAAGCCGGCGAGCGAGCGCAGCGAGCGATTATAAAAATGCCGCGCAGCGCACCGCTTAAAAGTCTTTCAGTCTGACCGTCTGACGTCTCGCGCACAAATGTTGCATCAAGCCGAGCACGCGCTATGCACTATGCACTATGCACTATGCACTATGCACTATTTTCTCGATGGGCATACTTCCGCCAGCGGACACTCTGCGCAATTCGGCCGTTGCGCTTTGCAGATGCGGCGGCCGTGCCAGATGAGCCAGTGATGCGCGTTTCCCCATTTTTCTTTGGGGACGATTTTTTGTAAGCCGAGCTCAACTTCAAGCGGCGTTTTCCCGACAGCAAGTTTCAGGCGATTCGATACACGAAAAACGTGCGTGTCGACGGCGATGGCCGGAAACCCCCAGAGGACGCTCCGCACCACATTGGCCGTCTTGCGCCCGACGCCGGGGAGACGGGTGAGATCGTCGAAATCTTTCGGCACTTCCCCGCCGTAATCGGAGAGGAGCATATCGCAAAGTCCCAGAAGATGCTTCGCCTTCGCATGATAGAGACCGCAATCTTTGATTTCCGTTTCCAATTCGGAAAGAGAAAGCGCCCGCATCTTTTCGGGGCTGTCCAGGCGCGGAAAAATGCGCGACGTAATCATATTCACGCGCGCGTCCGTGCATTGCGCCGAAAGGACAACGGCAACGAGAAACGTGAAAGGGTTCGTAAAATGTAGCGCCGTTTTTTCTTCGCCGTAGGCCTCTTCCAAAATGCGAAGCTGCTCGGCTTTGATTTTCTTTGTGATTCTCATACGCGCCTCAAAAGATAATTTGCTGCGGAAAGCGCGGCCGCAGCGCCTTCGCCCGCCGCGATGACGATTTGTTTGTACGGCGTGTCCGTCACGTCGCCCGCCGCAAAAAGTCCCGGCACATTCGTCTCGCCTTCCCGCGATGTCACGATTTCTCCTTTTTCATTCAGGGAAAGTTCTTCGGGAAGGAAACCGGAATTCGCGACGCCGCCCGCTTCTATGAAACAGCCGTCCAAAGAAATATCGCGCACTTCTCCCGTATCCTTATTTTTGATCGAGAGTCCGGAAAGCCGACCGTCCCCCAGCGCGGCGACAGGTGAAAATCCAAGCAAAATTTCCACATTCTCTTTCGCCGCCAGCCGCTTTTTCAAAATAACGTCCGCGGAAATTTTCGACCGCACGACTAAAACCACACGGGAGGCAATTTCCGAAAGCTCGATTGCCGCCTGCACCGCGCTGTCCCCCGCGCCGACGACCGCGACGGTTTTCCCGCGATACAGCGGCCCGTCGCAAGTGGCACAATAGGAAACGCCGTGCCCCGTGAGTTTCGTTTCCCCCAGAATCCCCAAAGTCCTCGGCCGCCTTCCCGCCGTCACGATGGCGGCTTTGGCTTCGATTTCCTGTCCGTCATCCAAATGCGCACAAAATCCCGTTTCCGTCTTGAAAAGCGATTTGACCTCCGCCGTTTCGAAAACGACCGGATATTTCCGCACCTGCGCCTCCAGCCGATCGACTAAATCAAAACTCATGATTCCCGAAAAGCCCGGCATATTTTCGATGCCGCCCGTCAGCAAAATCTGCCCGCCGATATCGGGCGAAACAACCACAACGGAAAGCTCTTTTCGCGCTGCATACATCGCCGCCGTCAGCCCCGCGGGCCCCGCACCGATCACCAAAATATCATACATCATTGTATGTCCCCCTCATGATGAAACAAAAACCATCCGTGTGCCGCGTAAAGAAGAGCGACGACCGAATACACCGCCGTTTCCGCAGGCGAGAGCGTAAATCCCACAAAAATCCCGGTGAGATTGATCAAAAGATGGATGAAAATGCAAATGCCGATTTTCCCCGTCCGCGCGTAAATCGCCGAGAGCGAGAAACCGACGCCGAACGCGCAAAGCGTCTGTACCGCGGCATAAACGGGCGTCGCGTACGAAAATAAATTCATGACGTGAGACGCCGCAAATAGAATATTCACAAGAAATGCCGATAAAATTTCCCGCCCGCCGCATTTCCCGCGCAGATAATTTTGCAGAAACGAACGAAAGAAAAGTTCCTCGGCCACGGCGCCGAAAAGCGCGAGACCCAATATTTCAATGGTCGTCTCCCCCATGCCCCGCGCCGCTCCGATTTGCAAATTGACGAGCGGCAGGAGCGCCAAAGGAAACGTCAGCCACAGAGATCGCAACGAAAAATGCATTCCCGCTCCTTATTCAAAATAAAAATATTTCCATATATAATTCATTCTACCATTTTTTGCCAATCATGCTATAATATTTGCACAAGAATTAAAAATTAGGCATGGGGCATGAGGCATGAGGCATGAGCTTCAGGA
>CAVJQK010000052.1:0-8360 GCA_963651795.1 Erysipelotrichaceae bacterium
CTCCGGGACAGTCGAAAGGAAATAAATCCTGCCATATCAATGTCGATGCGGATTACGCCGACGTGATGCTCGCCGCTTCGAAGGGCGGCGCCGCGGAGGTGACGACGTACAGCATAGAAGCGCCTTCGGATTTACGAGCGACGCATATTTCCTTCAATTCGTCCTCTTCCGATTTCGTGTTGGAAACGAAGAACGGAAATTATGATGTGCATACGAATTTGGTGGGACGTTTCAATGTGTACAATGTCCTGACGGCGATTTCGGCGTCCGTGGCGGAGGGAATCCCCATGGAGCGCATTCTTTGCGCGCTTGCGGATTTTCATTCGGTACCGGGACGTTTTGAGCTTATTGATGAAGGACAGGATTTTACGGTCGTCGTCGATTATGCGCATACGCCGGACGGTTTGGAAAATATTTTGAAAACGGCGGAGGAAATTAAACGCGGCCGGATTTTGGCCGTTTTCGGCTGCGGCGGTGACCGGGATAAACTGAAACGTCCGATTATGGGCAGAATCGGTGCCCGGTATGCGGATATCGTCATCGTGACGAGCGATAATCCGCGTACGGAAGATCCGGAGACGATTGTTTCCGAAGTGGCGGCCGGTGTGAAAGAAATTGCCGAAAATAAAAAAGATTTTTCCTATGAAATCATCGTAAGCAGACGTGATGCGATTATTCGTGCCATAACGCTGGCTGAGCCCGGCGATATCGTGATGATTGCCGGCAAGGGTCATGAGGATTATCAAATTCTGGCCGATCGGACGATTCATTTCGATGATCGGGAAGAAGCGAGAGCGGCGATTCGGAGTAAATTACATGGCGACATTTGAGCTTGAGGAAATTCTTCGCGCGACGGGCGGGAGACTTCTTCAAAAAGGCATGGCCGATAAAGTTTCCGGAATCAGTACGGACACGCGGACAATACGGAAGGGGGAATTGTATCTCCCTCTTTCCGGTGAAAATTTCAACGGACATACTTTTATCGGAAACGCGGTCCGCGCGGGTGCTTCCGTGATTCTTCTTTCGGATGAATCTTATGCGAATGAGATTCCGGATACGGTTTCCGTCATTTCAGTCCCGCATACGCTTCATGCGCTCGAAGATTTGGCGCGGTTTCATCGAATGCGTTTCTCGATTCTCGTCATGGCTGTGACAGGATCTTCCGGAAAAACGACGACGAAGGATATGCTGACGGCGATTTTGGAAACGACGTATACAGTGTGCCGCACGGAGAAAAATTTCAATAACGAAATCGGTCTTTCGAAAACGCTTCTTTCTTTGAAGGAGGCCCATGAGGCGGCCGTCGTCGAAATGGGGATGCGTGGTTTGGGGCAGATTGCCGAATTGGCGAAAACGGCGCGGCCTACTATCGGTGTCGTGACTTGTGTCGGCACGGCGCATATCGGCATTTTGGGAAGTCGGGACAATATCGCCAAAGCCAAGGGTGAATTAATCGAAGCGCTTCCCGATGACGGGACGGCGATTTTGAATGCCGATGATGAATATGTGTCGAAAATGGGCGGGCTTTTCCGCGGAAAGTCCGTTTTCTACGGGATTGAAAACAAAAAAGATGTGTATGCGTCCGATATTTCTTTTGAGCCGGAAGGGACGGTATATACGTGCCATGCGGGGGATGCGGTATTCCCGGTGCGCCTCCGGATGCTCGGAATTCACAATGTATACGATGCTCTGGCGGCGACGGCGGCCGGGTTGCGGGCCGGTGTTTCTCCGGAAAATATAGAAAAAGCACTGGAAACATTCGTTTCTCAAAGTGCCAGTCAAAGGGTGTATGCATTCGGCGGCGTGACGGTGCTGGACGATTCGTATAACGCCAATCCGCTTTCGGTGGAAATGGCATTTCGGGCGGCGCTGCAGCTCCCGGGGGCGCGTCGGATTCTCGTCTTGGGCGATATGCTGGAGCTCGGAGACTCCGAGGTGAAATGTCATGAGGAAACGGGGCGGAAAGCGGCGGAGCTCGGATTTGACGCTCTTATCACAGTCGGCGCGCTTTCGCATTATACGGCAGAGGGCGCACGCGCGGGCGGCATGAAAACGGTCACGGAGACCATGTCACCGGCGGAAGCGGCGGATATTTTGAAGAAGGAAACGAAGGACGGAGATGTCGTCCTGATTAAAGGCTCTCACGCCATGCATTTGGAAACCGTGGCGGAATTGTGGAGAGGAGATTTGAAATCCTAAATGGAAAAGGACTATGTATTCGTTTTGGCTGTGTCTTTTGTATTGACGGTCATATTCGGTTATTTTGCGATACCTTTGGCCAAAAAGTACAAAGCGCGTCAATCGATTCGGGAATGCGGGCCGAAATCGCATCGCATTAAATCGGGGACGCCGACCATGGGCGGACTCTTTATGATGCTGGGACTTACTGCGGCCGTTTTGATTCATGCCTATCCCGAAGGGCCGAGCGCCGAAATGTCCATGCTCCTTTTTATCACGCTCGGGCATTCGTTTTTGGGATTTCTCGATGATTTTATTAAAGCGGAAAAGAAACGAAATTTGGGACTCACCGCTAAGCAAAAAATAGTCGGCCAGCTTATTTTGGGAGGAGTATTTGCGTGGATTGCCGTGGAAAACTTGGGCATTCCAACGGCGATTTCGGTGCCTTTTACGGATTGGGAATGGCCGCTCGGATGGCTTTTCTATCCGTTTTGCGTCATTGTCATAGTCGGCGCTTCCAATGCCGTCAATTTGACGGATGGGCTTGACGGGTTGGCGGCCGGCTGTTGCGTGATTGCCTTTTCCGCCTATGCCGTGTACGGGTATGCGCACGGAGTTTACGATCTTCCGGATATCGGCGTGTTCTGCATGGCGCTCGTCGGCGTATGCGCCGCATTTCTTTTCTTTAATTATCACCCGGCCAAAATTTTCATGGGTGATACGGGATCTCTTGCTTTGGGCGGTGCCTTGGCGGGGATCGCCGTCTTGACGCGTACGGAATTGTTGTTGATTTTCCTCGGTTTCATTTTTGTGGCCGAAGCACTATCCGTCATTTTGCAGGTGGCTTCTTTCAAAATGACCGGAAAACGTATTTTTAAGATGAGTCCGATCCATCATCATTTCGAACTTTGCGGTTGGAGTGAAGTGCGAGTGGTCTGGACATTTTGGGCGGTCGAGCTTTTGGCGGCGGCGCTTACGGTTTTTGCCGTTATGTAAGGGCAAAATATGAGACATGTTTTAATTCTCGGGACGGGCATCAGCGGATTCGGCGCTGCACATGTGTGCCTTTCGCGCGGAGATGCGGTGACGGTTTCCGATTTGAAAGAAAATCCGAAATCGGAAGAAATACAGGAGCTCTCGCGTCTCGGTGCAAAATTCGTATTCGGTTCGCAGACGGAAGCGCTTTTGGACGGCATCGATACCGTGATTCCGGCCCCCGTCATTCCGCCGGAAAATCCGGTGATTGCCGCGGCGCTTTCGCGGGGAATTCCCGTCATATCGGAAATCGAGCTTGCGTACGAAGTTTCTTCCGCGCCGATGTATGCCGTCACCGGGACAAACGGAAAAACGACGACGACATCTCTTTTGCGGGATATGTTTGCCTGCGGCGGTTTGGAAACGGCGGCAGCCGGGAATATCGGTCGTTCCCTGTCGCTCACATGCCGGGAGCTTTCGGGAAATGCCGTCATAGCGGCGGAAATTTCCAGTTTCCAATTGGAATTCATTCATCGGTTTCGGCCGGAGGCGGCGGTCATTTTAAATGTCACGCCCGATCATTTGGAGCGCCATCATACGATGGAATCCTATGCCGCGGCCAAAGCGAGAATTTTCGAAAATATGAAACCGGATTCTTACATTCTTTTGAATCGGGAAGATCCGTATTGCCGCGCCATGGAAAAAACGGCGCCCTGCCGTGTCGCTTGGCTCGATACGGAAAAGGAAACGGAGGAAGGCGCTTTTTGCGTCAACGGACAATTGGCGCTTCGTATCGGAGGGACGATTACGGAAATTTGCCGTGAGGAGGAAATTCCTCTTCCCGGGAAACATAATGTGCAAAATGTGCTTGCGGCCTCTTTTTTGGCAATGCTTGCCGGCGTTTCGAAAGAAAATATTCGCCGTGCGATTTTTGCGTATAAACCGCTCGCGCACCGGATTGAATTGGTACGTGAAAAGGACGGCGTTTCCTTCTATGACGATTCGAAAGCGACGAACACGGATTCGACAGAAAAAGCGTTGCTTTCTTTCACAAAACCCGTCACGCTGATTTGCGGCGGATATGACAAAGGGACGCCTCTTGAAGAATTTATGGCATTCGTCAAAATGCATGCGCATCGGCTTGTCCTGATGGGAGCGGCGGCAAAACGTTTCCATGAGGCGGCGAAAGCGGCCGGGATTTCGGATATCGCCATGGCGGAGAATATGGAAGATGCCGTGAAAAAAGCGGCAGAATTGACGGAGGCGGGCGGCGCGGTGCTGCTTTCGCCGGCGTGCTCGAGCTTTGATTCGTATAAATCGTACGGAGAGCGCGGCAATGATTTTCGGGAAAAAGTACTGGCATTACGGTAAGGGGTGCTTATGAAACGGATTATTTTTTCGGGCGGCGGCACGGGCGGTCATATTTATCCGGCCGTAACGATTGCACGGGAAATACTTGCCATCGAGGAAGATGCGGAAATTCTTTTTGTCGGGACGGCGCGCGGTATGGAATCGCGTATCATTCCCGCGGAAGGGTTTCCTTTCGAATCGCTTTCGGCGGCCGGGATTCAGCGGCGATTTACGCTGTCCAATATTAAAGCGCTCGGAAAAGCAGGCGCGGGACTTTGGGAAGCGCGCGGTATTTTGAAAAAATTTCGGCCGGATGTCGTCATCGGGACGGGCGGGTATGTGTGCGGCCCGATTTTGATGACGGCGGCGCTGACGCATATTCCGACTTTGGTGCAGGAGCAAAACGTCATTCCGGGCATTACGAATAAAATTTTATCGCGTGTCGTAGATCGGGTGGCGCTTGGGTACGAAGAAGCGAAAGTGCGGTTTCCCCGTCCCGATAAATGCGTGTATACGGGAAATCCGGTGCGCGCGGAAGTGACAAAAATCGGACGGGAAGAAGCCCGTGAAAAACTCGGCGTTTCTCCCGATACGTTTATGGTATTGTCGGCCGGCGGAAGCCGCGGGGCACGTTCCGTCAATTCGGCGATGTTGGGCGTGCACCGTCGTTTCAAAGATGAAAAGAATTTGTACATTCGGCATGTGACCGGGACGGACGGATTTGAAACGGTGAAAGAAGCGCTCGGAGATGTGTCCGACACCGGAGAATGGGGAAACGTAAGCCGAATCGTGTCGTATGAAAACGATATGCCGACGGCGCTTGCGGCCGCGGATTTGGTCATTTACAGAGCCGGCGCCGTGGGACTTGCCGAGCTCTCGGCGAGAGGTCTTGCTTCCGTATTGATTCCGTATCCGTATGCGGCGGAAGATCATCAGACGTACAATGCGCGCGTTTTCGAGAAAAACGGCGCCGCCGTTGTGATCGCCGACGCGGAGCTGACGGATGAAAAATTATTTTCCGCTATTGAAACGCTGCGGGAAGATCCGCAAAAATTAAAGGATATGGCATCGGCCGCATTGCGAATCGGAAATGTGCATGCGGGCAGGGATATTGCGCAAATGGCGCTGGCATTGGCAGATAGGTGAGAGTATGAATCTTTCTTCGTTTAAGAAACTGTTCTTTATCGGCATCGGCGGAATGGGAATGCGCGCTTTGGCGGAAATTCTCATCCAAAAAGGAATGAAAATCGGCGGATCCGATCGCAATGATTCGGAATATTTGCATGTACTTCGGGAACAGGGCGCCGATATTTACATCGGGCATGACGCTTCGCATATTGCCGGCGCGGACGGTATTGTGATTTCGACGGCGATTTCCGAAGATAATCCGGAACTTGCGGAAGCCAAGCGCCTCGGAATTCCGATTTTTCATCGTTCGGATGTTTTGGCGGCCGTTTTCCTTTGGGGAAAAGGGATTGCCGTGGCCGGTGCGCACGGGAAATCCACGACGTCCGGGATGCTGGGCAGAATTTTCAAAGATGCCGGGACGGATCCGACGATTGTATTGGGAGCCGCAGCCGATTATCTGCACGGAAATTCCTGCTTGGGTCATGGGGAATATGTCATTGCCGAAGCCGATGAGAGCGACGGTTCGTTTCTGAAATTTAAAAATTATCTGGCCGTTGTGACGAATATCGAAAACGATCATTTGGATCATTACGGCACGGTGGAAAATATTAAAAACGCGTTCGTCGAATTTTTGGACCATGTCAATCCGGACGGCGGGACGGCGATTGTGTGCACGGACAGCGAAGGCGTACGAGACGTGCTGCCGCGTGTTTCCTGTCCCGTGATTACGTACGGGATGAATGAGGATGCCGAGTATCGCGCCGTGAATAAACGGTATGAGAAACATCTCATGCTTTTCGATGTCGCGCATGAAGGCCGGATTCTGGGGACGATTACGCTTCGGATTCCCGGCGTGCACAATGTGTGCGATGCGCTGGCGGCCGTCGTGACGGCGCTCTATTGCGGAATTCCTTTTGAAACGATTGCCGCTTCGCTTATCGAATTCAAGGGTGTCGCGCGTCGTTTCGAGACGAAGGGATATATCGACGATGTGTGGGTGATTGACGATTATGCCCATCATCCGACGGAAATAAAAGCGACGCTTCGCGCGGCGAAAGAAATCGGCGGGCATCGCGTCATTTGCGCATTCCAGCCGCATCGTTATTCACGGACGAAACTTCTTTTGGATGAATTTTCCGTGGCGTTTGACGATGCCGATGTGTTGTATTTCACGGATATTTACGCCGCCAGTGAAGAGCCGATTCCCGGTATTGACGGGACGGTGCTTCCCAAAGCGGTGGGCGCGCATTTGCCGAATCGGGACATTCGATATGTGGCCGATCGGGAAGACTTGGCCGAAGCTATTTGGAAAGAAGCAAAAGCCGGCGATATGATTTTTACGATGGGCGCCGGTACCATTACGAAAACGGGCGGAGAATTGCTTCGTTTGTTTGAAGAGGAGGGATTGGCCGATGATTGAGAAACAAGATCTCGTCGCCGTCATTATGGGCGGACCGTCTTCCGAAGCGGATGTTTCCAGAAACACGGGAAAGGCCGTTTGCGAAGCATTGACAAGTATCGGATATCATGCGGTCTGCGTCGAATACGATCCGCCGCATCTTATCGGCACGTTGAAAAAAATGGGTGCCAAAGCGGCTTTTATCGCTCTTCACGGCCGCTGGGGTGAAGATGGTACGATTCAGGGGGCTTTGGAGCTTTCCGGGATTCCGTATACGGGAAGCGGCGTCACATCGAGCGCCGTCACGATAGATAAAATCATGAGCTGTCATGTATTTCGCGCGGAAGGGATCAGAATGGCCGATTCGCGTCCGTATAAATTGGCGCAGGGTATCGAGTATGTCGCGGAGGAAATTCGGAAACGGTTTTCGGGGACCGTCGTTTTGAAACCGGCTTGCGAAGGCTCGACAATCGGCATTGAAATCGTAAAATCGGGTGACGACCTTTCGGCGGCACTTTCCCGCGCGTTCGGCGTGGAGCCTCGGATTTTGGCGGAGAAATATTTGGAAGGGCGTGAATTTACCGTTTCCGTCCTGGATGAAAAAGCGTTTCCCGTCATTGAAATCCGTCCGCATTCCGGGATGTACGATTATTTTTCGAAATATACGAAAGGGGCGACGGATTATATCGTCCCCGCGGAAATTCCGGAAGAGCTGGCTTCGGAAATGTCCGAGATGGCCGTGCGCGGCTATCGGGCGGCGGAATGCGAAGGCGTCGTACGTTTCGATTTCCGTACGGATGCGGCGGGTGTGCCGTATCTTTTGGAAGCCAATTCCATTCCCGGTATGACGGCGACGAGCCTTGTCCCGAAAGCGGCAGCGGCGGCCGGCGTGGATTTCCCTCATCTTTGTGAAAAGATTTTGCAGGGCGCGGGGACGGGGAAAGGCTGATGTCCGAATTCAAAAGTTTCGAAGAGTTTCGGCAGGATATTCATCATCCGGATGCGGAGCCCGATCGGCGCAACCTTTCGGAAAACGAAAGTCCGAAGAATCCGAAACGACGAAAAAAGAAAAAATTACGCAGGGAATCCGGCAATTCACGGAAACATTACGTCATGGCTTCCGTGGGGACAATCGTTCTGATTTTCGGAATTCTTCTTTTCGCACCGGTACCGTTCGGAAACGTGAGATTCACCGGAAACAAGAATGTCACGAAAGAAGATGTGTTCTTCGACGGAGGAATCCGGGAACCGATCAATATTCTTCAGATTTCCGGTACGGATTTGAAAGCGCGTTTGGAAAAAGACGTCCGCATTAAATCCGCCGATATCG
>CAVJQK010000053.1:0-8237 GCA_963651795.1 Erysipelotrichaceae bacterium
GTCTACGGGGACGACCCCGTCGAAATGGCGAAAAAATGGGAAGCCGCGGGCGCCGAAAATTTGCACATCGTCGATCTGGACGGCGCTTTTAAAGGAAACGGCGTCAATACCGACATCATCAAAAAAATCTGCGCCGCCGTAAAAATTCCGATCGAAGTCGGAGGCGGCATTCGGAGTGAGGCAGCCGTCCGCGCGCATATTGATGCCGGAGTCTACCGTGTCATTTTAGGTTCGGCCGCCGTTTCCTCGCCCTACTTTGCCATTGAAACGGTGAAAACCTACGGCGCCGATCGCATTGCCGTTTCCGTCGATTGTCACGGCGACACCGTCGCGACGCACGGCTGGACGGAAGGCAGCACGAAAAAAGTGCTCCCCTTTGTGAAGCACCTTTTGGAACACGGCGTCACCACCTTCGTCTACACGGATATCAGCCGCGACGGCATGCTGACGGGCCCGAATTTCGACATGCTGGAAACATTAAACGCGCTTCCCGGCATTCACCTCATCGCAAGCGGCGGCATTTCTTCGCCCTCCGATTTGCGCCGCCTTTCCGAGATGGACGTCTACGGCACCATTTGCGGAAAAGCGCTCTATGAAGGCAAAGTCACGATGCAAGACATCGTTTCCATTCAAGAATAAAAAGGAAATTCAAATATGCTCGCCAAACGTATCATCCCCTGCCTCGACGTCGACCACGGGCGCGTCGTCAAAGGGAAACAATTTCAAAATTTGCAGGACGTGGACGATCCGGTGCATCTGGGCGCGTACTATTCGAAAAGCGGCGCCGATGAACTCGTCTTCTACGACATCACCGCGACGCACGAAGGCCGCGAAACTTTTATCGAAACCGTTTCCGCCATCGCCGAAGCGCTCACGATTCCTTTCACCGTGGGCGGCGGCATCCGAAAAGCCGAAGATTTCCGCCAAATGCTTTTGGCCGGCGCCGATAAAGTGTCCGTCAATTCCGCCGCCGTCCTCCGGCCCGAAATTATTTCGGAAGCCGCGCGCCGCTTCGGGAGCCAATGCGTCGTCCTTTCCATTGACGGGAAACGAAACGAAAAAGGCTCCTGGGATGTCTACATCGAAGGCGGCCGCAAAAATACCGGCATCGACGTCCTCGAATGGGCCCGCCGCGGCGAAGCTTTGGGCGCCGGCGAAATCTGCATGAATTCCATGGATTCGGACGGCGAAAGAAACGGCTACGATCTTTCGCTCATGCGCGCGCTCTCCGAAAGCCTCTCCATCCCCGTCATCGCCTCGGGCGGCGCGGGCAAAAAAGAAGATTTCCTTGCCGCGTTTCAAGCCGGCTCCGATGCGGCGCTGGCGGCAGGTGTCTTCCATTACGACGAAATTCAAATCGGCGATTTAAAGAAATATCTCGCCGAAAACGGTATCCCCGTCCGCCTGTAATTCATATTTCCGAAAAAAGGAGTTTAGCATGGAAACCGTTTCAATAAAAAATATCCGATTTGATGAAAAAGGGCTCGTCCCCGCGATTGTCCGCCACGCGCAAACGGGCGAAATTCTCATGATGGCATACATGAATGCCGAGTCACTGGCCAAGACCGTAGAAACGGGAGAAACATGGTTCTATAGCCGCAGCCGCCGGAAACTCTGGCACAAGGGCGAAGAATCCGGCCATTTCCAGCACGTGACGGACATTCTCGTCGATTGCGACGAAGATACGATCATCGTCTCCGCGCTGCCGGAAGGCCCTGCCTGTCATACGGGACATCCCACCTGTTTCTACCGGCGCCTCGCCGAATGGGAACCGAAAGACATCGCCGACCTTTCGATTCTCCACACGCTTTTTGAGGAAATCAAAGACCGCCGCGCACATCCACAGGAGAAATCCTACACGAATTATCTCCAGACGGAAGGCAAAAATAAAATCGACAAAAAAATCGGCGAAGAAGCCTCCGAGGTCATCATCGCCGATCAGCATGAAGATAAGGAAGAAATCATCGACGAATCCTGCGATCTCCTCTATCATCTCATGGTGCTCTGGGAAAACGCGGGCGTCGATCTCTACGACATTATGAATAAAATGGCCGAGCGCGACGAGAAAAAAGGAAACAAGAAAACGGTCGGACATTTGGATAAGACGTTCTGAGCGAGAAGCCCCGTGGCAAAACG
Organism: Erysipelotrichaceae bacterium; assembly: GCA_963651795.1. Lineage (GTDB taxonomy): Bacteria > Bacillota > Negativicutes > Veillonellales > Dialisteraceae > UBA1822. Next base: position 2,137 of record CAVJQK010000053.1, read on the forward strand.
CGATTCGCATTTTGCCACGGGGCTTTTGTGCGTCATTTGTGCTGATGGTAGGAGCCGGGAGCTGGGAGCTAGGAGCTTTAACCGGTGCGCCTGCGGCGGGCATTTTTATAATCGCTCGCTTGCGCTCGCTCGCCGGCTCCGCCGGCATAAAACAGGAATCGTCGCCGTAGGCGACACCTTGCACGCATCAACGCATCAACGCATCCGCGCATCAACTCCTTCTCTTCACGTCCATTGTCACGCCGATTTTGATTTTTTCGACGGTGAGGCCCGTCGTCGTTTCCACTTCTTTCTGGACGCGGCGGCGGATTTTATGGACAGTGTCGCGCAGCTTTTGCGGGCTGCCCGGCGGGAGGGCGACATCGAGATAAATGATAATGCTGTTTCTATCCTCCATGCCCGTGCGATCGCCGGAAATTTTGCGGATTTGCATTTCGTTTTCCATATCGCGCAGCGCATACGTCACAAGAGACGTGATCACGCGGCTCCCGAAACGCAGTTTCCCGTAATAACTGAAGGACGGGCGCACGACGGATTTTTCCATCCCGGCGCCGCGGGATCCGTGTTTCTTATTCAGAAACGAACGAATCGGGACGATCATGTATCCTTTGAATTGCGGACGCAGCTCCATCGTCGGGACGGGAATGATATGTTTCCCTTCGAGATGCCGGGCGTCGTGGGCGCGGCGCATTTCTTCCGGGCCCGCCACATCTTCGATGCGAATCGTTTTCGCGGGCGCGGGAATCGCGAGCGCTTCCGTGATGATGGAAACCATTTTATCGCTCGTCCCCAAAATCAGGACACGGGCAGGTGAAATCCGATGCAAGGCGCGAGACACCGAGTCCGCGTCTTCTTTATTTTGAAAAATGGCCCGACGCACCGCCGCGATCGGGCTTTCTTCGCGTTTGGCCGAAGTGCCCGCGACGATTCGGCTGCGATAAATCAAAATGCCGTCGTCGATGATGCACGAGCATTTATTGTCATGGGCGACCATCAGGGCGCGGTCGCTTTTCCCCGTCCCCGCAGGTCCCACAAATGCGATAACTTCCATACCTTCACTCTTCTCCGATGATGCGCACTTCCGGCGAAAGCTCAATGCCGTACATTTCGGAAACGCGCGCGCGCACCGTTTCCATCACTTTCAAAATATCGGCGCACGTCGCGTGCCCGCGGTTGATAATGAAACCGGCGTGCTTTTCGCTCACGGCGGCATCTCCGACGGAAAATCCTTTGAGCCCCGCCTCATCGATCAATTGCGCCGCGGCGACGCCTTCCGGGCGTTTGAATGTGCTGCCGGCACTTTTGTATTGCAACGGCTGCGTGTCGCGGCGTTTCTTTTGAAACAGTGCCGTCTTTGCTTCGATGTCTTCTCGGTCTCCGCGCGTAAGTTTCATTTCGATTTCCAAAATGATTTCCGGTTTTTCCATGAAACGGCTGTGACGATACGCGTAATCCAAATCTTCATTTTTATAAATATGAATTTCGCCGGTTTCGTCGCATGCGGTGACCGTTTTCACGATTTTCGCCATATCGCCGTCAAATGCGCCGGCATTCATGAAAGCCGCGCCGCCGATTGTCCCCGGAATGCCCGCGGCAAATTCGAGCCCGGAAAGTCCGGCATCGGCCGCCGTCTTCGCGACGAGCGCCGTCGGCGTACCGGCAAGTGCGCTGACAAAAGTTTCCGAAATTTTCACGCCCGAACATTTTCCCGTCCAAATGACCGCGCCGCGAATGCCCTTATCGCGCACCAAAAGATCGGCGCCGCCGCCCAAAATAAAAACCGGGACGCCTTCCGCGTGCAGCTTTTTCACCGCGGCCGCGATTTCCTCCGCCGTTTCCGGCATCAGAAACCAATCCGCCGGCCCGCCGACGCCGAATGTGGTGTGGCGCGCCATCGGCTCCGCCGTCCGAATCCGATCCGCCGGCAAAATCCCGCCGAGCAACTCCCTCAAATCCATCCCGTTATCGCTCCGTTCCATTCGCTACGATTATGTGTATTATTTTATTTTACCATATAGCTGAAAGTGCATAGTACATAGGCGCATTTGGCAATAGCCTCCGCCGACAGCTTATGGCTGACAGCCGACGGCTTTTAATCGGAACGCTGCGCGGCATTTTTGTAATCGCTCGCTCCGCTCGCTCGCCGGCTTTGCCGGCAAGGCGCGTAAGCGCCGATTAAAACATAATCGTCGCGAAGCGACACAAGTTTCGTCTGACAGTCTGACAGTCTGACAGTCTTTCAGTCTTTCGGTCTTATAGTCTCAAAATACGCCTGTCCGAGCGCGATGCCTCCGTCCCCGCATGGGACTTTTTCATTGGTATACACACGGAAACCGGCGCTTTCGAGCGCTTTTTTACACTCCGCAAATAAAATTCCGTTCAGGAAACAACCGCCCGAAAGCACGATATCCGGCACGCCGAAATGCGCGGCGCTCTCCGTCACCATGCGCACGATTTCCGCATGGAACGCGGCCGCTTTCTGCGAGGGCGTCCCTTCCGTTTCCGGAAGATTTTTCAAAAGGCGCGCGCCGTCCCAGAGGAAACCGTTCTCCGTCTCCTCTCCTTCCCAAAGCGGATTTTCGGAAACGAAATCGCATCCGGCCGCCGCCGCTTCAAGCGCCATCGGGCATTCGGATTTAAACGTATTTTCCTCGCCGAAGCCCAGGAGGAAACATGCCGCATCGAAAAGTCGCCCCATGGAAGAATTTTCGATTGTCCCGATTTTATTTTCAATTGCCGCCGCGATGACGGCGTAGCGCGGATCGTCCGAAGAAAGTCCCGCCGCGTGAAGATAGGAAAACGCGCTCGCCCACGCGTGATGCGCCGCCGCGTCTCCGCCCGGCATCGGAATCGCGCGAAGATGCCCCGCGCGGCGCATGTTTCCGCCCTCACACAAAAGAATTTCTCCGCCCCAAATCGTGCCGTCCGCGCCGTAGCCCGTCCCGTCGAAAATAAAAGCGAGGCAAGGGCCGGTGAGCGCGTGCTCGGCCATGACGGAGAGCGCGTGCGCATGATGATGCTGCACGGAAATGAGCGGAAGATTTCTTTTTTGCGCGAGATGCCGCCCCCAAGCGGACGATTCGTAAGCGGGATGCAAATCCGCGCAAATCGCCGCGGGCGCAATCCCCAGCATTTTTTCCCAATCGGTTTCCGTCTCCGCCACGGCACGCGCCGCCGCCTCACTCTCCCACTCGCAGGGAATTTGCGCCGGATAGAAACGCCCGCCGGACGCGAGGCAAAATCCCGGCTCCATGTCCGCGCCCGCCGCAAGAACCGCCGGCGATGCGGAAAGGCGCAGCACGGGCTCCGGCAAAAATCCGCGCGTCCGCCGCACGATTTGCAAAGCGCCCGCCGTCACTTTCACGACGCTGTCATCGGCCGGGCGCAAAATGTCCCGGTCGTTCGTAAAAATCCCGGCGACCGTTTCATTCGTTTCAAAAAAGTGTTCCGCTTCCGCATCTTTGTATAAAATCGGCTCCCCGGAAGCATTCGCGCTCGTCACGACAAGCGGCGCCGCTGCTTCGGCCAAGAGCACGTAAAGCCCCGTCGAAGGCAGCATGACGCCCAAAAGCGGCACGCGCTCCGCAATGCCCGCCGGCACGTTTCGCTTCGGCCGCGCGAGCAAAATCGGGCGCACGGGCGATGTGAGAATTTCTTTTTCCTTTTCCGAAAGAAACACCCAATCGGAAACCGCCGCCGCATCGGGCAGCATCATCGCGAAAGGTTTTTTCGGCCGCCGTTTCAAAATGCGAAGCCGCGCCACCGCCTCCGGCACATCCGCGCGGCAAAGCAATTGAAAACCGCCCATCGCTTTCACTAAAATAATTTCTCCGTCTTTCAAAAGACGAATCGCTGCGGAGAGCGCCTCTTCATTTTGAAAATGTCCCGTCCGCGTTTTCCCGAATAAAATCGGTCCGCACGCCGGGCACGCAATCGTTTCCCCGTGGCAGCGGCGATTTCCCAAATCCGCATATTCGGCCGCGCAATCGTCGCAAAAGGAAAACGCATCCATCGTCGTCCGCTCCCTATCATACGGCAAATTTCGCACAATCGTATACCGCGGCCCGCATGCCGTACACGACAAAAACGGATATCGGAAATGTCTGTCGTGCGCGTCATGAAGCTCGCGCCGGCAATGTTCGCAAATTCCGATATCCGCCGGGAAAACGGGTTCCCGCGGCGCCCCGTCACTTTCGATTGCGCGAAAATCCGAAAATCCCGCGAGATCCGTTTCCTCCGTTTCCATAGTTTCCACGGAAATCGGAAGCGGCGCCGCACGCAAAGTTTCCGAAAAAGAAACGAGATCCGCCCGCTCCCCTTCCGCGAAAATTTCGACGAGCCCGCCCAAATTTTTCACCGTCCCGGAAAGGTGAAATTTTTCCGCCGCGCGGCACACGAAAGGCCGAAAGCCCACGCCCTGCACGCGCCCCGTCACCGTCAATTTCCAAGCTTCCAACCCGTCGCCCCCTTCCGTTTTCCCCATTATAACATCTTTCCCCCTTGCCGGCTTTTTTATCATCATATATGATATTTACGAAAACTTTTCCATGCAAAAGAAAGGAAATCCACAAATGATAATCATCACCGAATCGACTCTCCGCGGAAACATGCGAAGCATCTTCGACATCTGCGATTCCGATGCGGAAACCGTCATCGTGACGAGAAAAAATCGGAAAAACGTCGTCATCATGTCCGAAGATCAATACAATAATCTCACGGAAAATGCGTATCTCCGTGCATCGAAAGCCAATTACGATCACATTCTCGCCGGCATAGAACAAGCGCGCCTCGGCAGGTAGAAATCATCATCGCCTGCCGTTATCACTACCGCAGCAATTAAAAATTTCCATGCAAAAGAGGCGGACCGGGAATTCCGCCTCTTTTGTGTATGCCGTTTCCGGCAAGGGAGAAATATATAGAAATGTCCGATACGGTCGGACTCCGACTTTGCCGGTCAATGCGCCGTCATTGTCTTATTTACCGTATCCGACAGTTCTAACTTTTTGAGAATCTGCGCAATCTGCGCCTTCATCTGTGTATTTTCCGCCTTGAGTGCGCCGATTTCTTTTGCTTGCGCATCGAGCTTTTGAGCCTGATTAATGTTTACGTTTTTCAGATTCTCATTATCACGGCTCAATTCATTCAAAATACGCACAAATTCGGTGCTCGATCTGTAAGCATCAATAGCCTTTCCTTTTCTGCCGAGTTTAAAGGAAAGCCCGACATTTACCATAGGATCCCCATTCCCGATAGTGCTGCCTACAGAAATCGTAGTATCAGCATTCGGTTTATAGAACGCACCGAGCGCCCCGGCATTCGCATTTCTATAATGCCCCAAACCGACAGCAAAAGACCATTTATTATACGGATCATACGTTTCCGGATGAAGCGCTGCGAGAGCCGCCGCACCGGCGCCGACTTTATTGATATCATTCCTGAAAGAATTTAAGCTGTCACTCACTGCATCAACAACTTTATCGGCAACATTATCGCCAACTTGATTGGCCACATCATCGACTTTTTTATTCACATCAAGAATGCTATCCGTCAAATTATCCGAAAGTCCCGCTTCTTTAAGTTTCGATGTATCACCCGTCTTTTCATACACCTTATCACCCGTCACGAGACCCTTATTATCGGCGGAAACATCGCCCGTCTTTGCAGAAACAGTCCATTTCTTATTCGCTTCATCCTTGGTAACCGTAAGCATATCCGGCGTACCCGATTCGATTTCATACGTGCTGCTGGAGAAGGCGTCTTCGATTGCTTTATTCATCTGACCGACCGTCGCCGCATCGCTGGCGCCCGAACCGTCCTTGAGACCCGTCAGCGTGCGATTACCGTTCGTCCCCGCGATGGAAACTTTATCCGCGACAATGCTGTCGTCATTTCCGATCATAATGGAACCGGCATCCTTATCATAAGAAACGAGCTTCTTCTGATCGCCCATCTGCGTTTTAAGTTCGGAAATGGTATCGGTATTCGTCTTGACCTGCGTATCCAACTTCGAAATCGTATCCGTATTCGTCTTGACCTGCGTATCCAGCTTCGAAATCGTATCCGTATTCGTCTTGACCTGCGTATCCAGCTTCGAAATCGTA
>CAVJQK010000054.1:0-8141 GCA_963651795.1 Erysipelotrichaceae bacterium
CTTTGGTTCGTTTCTTTTCTTCCGCGGGGAAGAAAAGAAATGAACACGGCGCGCCGAAGGCGCGCCATCCCGCGCAGCGGGATCCCCGCGCAAGCGGAAATTCCGCGCAGCGGAATAAGCAAATGTCGCACTACCGCCGAAAGCGTCTTTCCTTTGCACTATGCACTGTTCGTTTCTATTATAGCAAATTTTCTGCGGAAAAAATTTCCACTTTCCTTGTTTCCTATGTTAGAATAATCAAATAGCACGAAACGGTGCACTGCGTAAAGGAGGAGACGGTATGGGACTGAAAGAATATACATTCGGATACGGTACGGGGACGCAAAGCGTGTGGCTGCCGGAGGAGCATGTGTCCGACGTGATTGAAGGAAACGCGACGCCCGCGGTCGACGTGAAGGAGGCGACGCTCGCCTGCATGCGCCATCCGATCGGCGCGGCGCCTTTGACGGAAACGGTGCGCCCGGGCGAAAAGGTGTGCATCGTGTGCGCCGATGTGACGCGTTCGTGGAATCATTCGGACCAATTCGTGATTCATATTGTGAATGAGCTCAATTTGGCCGGCGTGCCGGATGAAGATATTTGCATTGTGTTCGCGCAGGGGACGCACCGCGCGCAGACGCCGGAGGAAGATATCCGCGTCGTCGGTGAGGAAGTGGCGCGCCGCATCCGCCTCTATCAGCACGACAGCCGCAATAAGGCGGAGCTGATGTATATGGGGGAAACGTCGCTCAAGACGCCCGTTTGGATCAATCGACATGTCGCCGAAGCGGATCGCGTCATTTTGGCAAACGGCATCACGACGCATCTTTTCGCCGGTTACGGCGGCGGGCGGAAACTGATTTTGCCGGGGGTCGCCGGTTGGGAAACGATTCAGAAAAATCACGTGCACGCGCTTTCGGATACATTCGGCGGCGGCGTGAATCCGGAAACGAGAAGCGCGAAGCTTTCCGGCAATCCGGTCAATGAAGATATGCTGGAAGCGTCCGAGATGATTAAACCCTGTTTCCTCGTGCATTCCATCACGAATTCGGACGGGGATATTTGCCAAATGGTCGGCGGAGATCCGTATGAAGCGTGGCTCGCGGGGACGAAAGCGGTTTACGACATTCAGAAAGTTTCCTTCAAGCAAAGAGCGGACGTGAGCTTTGCGGGCGCGGGCGGCTATCCGAAGGACGTGTCGCTGTACCAGGGGACGAAATGTTACGATCCGGCCGAGCAGGTGACGAAACCGGGCGGCATTGTCATTGCGATTATGGAAGCGCGTGACATTATGGAGCCGCCGGAATATATGAACAGTTTCCGTTTTGAAACGCAGGATGAAATGGAAGCGGCGCTCCGCAAAAATTTCACGATTCCGTTTTTCGTCGCGTTCAATCTTTTCTCGATGGCGCATCGGTACACGATTTATCTCGTGACGCGCAAGGAAAATTTTGAGGAAGTGAAGAAGACGCATCAGATTCCGGTGGAAACGGTGGAAGAAGCGTGGAAACTGGCCAAGGAGCAGCTCGCGCGCGAGGGCAAGACGGATTACAGTATCAATGTCATGCCGCATTGCGCAGCGATTGTGCCTGAACTTATTAAATAATCTTTCGCAATCAAAAATCCGTGAACCTTTTGGGGTTCACGGATTTTTTTCATTGATAGTGCAAAGTGCAAAGTGCAAAGTGCAAAGCGCGAGGTGCGCTGCGCGGCATTTTTATAATTGCTCGCTCCGCTCGCTCACCGCTTTCGGCGGCATAAAACAGGATATGCGCGGAGCGCATCCTGAATCTCATGCCTCATGCCTCATGCCTCGTGCCCGCCTTAGAAGGCATCCGAGGCGGAGCCGGGGGCGGTGAGCCATTTCAGGAATTCGGGATACACTTCTTCGAGGTGCATGACGAGGAGATTCAGCATGGTGCGGATGATTTGCGGATCGAAATGCGCGCTCGCAGCGGGAAGACATACATCGAGATACACTTCTCCGCTTTCGGCCTGCGTGTATTTGAAAAGAGCGTGATTGGCATTTTGTTTCCGCAAAAAGTCGAGGAAACAATCGTTTCCGGGGAAATTTGTGAAACGTTTCCCCACGCCCACGCGGATGACGGTGAAGATGCTCGTGTCCGTGATGACGCCGGTGAGGAGGCGGTACGGTCCGATGGGAAGCGCCGTCACGAAGGAAACGGTGTCGACATCGTCGCCGATTTCATGTTTCTGAAAAAACGTGAGGCCTTCTTTTTGAAAATAAGCGTCCAATGCTGCGGCTTTCGGATTCATAAGTGCGTCTCCTTGTTGGGAATGGGGAATGGGGAATGGGAAATGGAGTATGCCGGACTTTGTGCTACATTTGCGTCGGAGACTGTCAGACTGTCAGACGTGAGACGTCAGACATAAACAGGAATTGTCGCCGGAGGCGACACCTATTAAAAGTCTTATAGTCTTACAGTCTGATAGTCTTAAGTCTTTATTTCGATAATGTCTCAAAAAGTCCTTTTCGAAACAGGGTCGCGCCTCCGTTGGCCGGGTGGCGGAGGGGGATGGCTTGTATGCCGGCGGCTTGCAGGGTTTCTTCACTTTTTCGTCCGATGGCGAAAAGGAGTGTCGGGCGGGCGATTTCGAGAAGTTGTTTCGTAAATGCGAGGCCGTCCGCAAGTTCTTTGTCCGTCGGGGTGCGATTGGTGAGCGGTGCGTTTTCTTTATGAGGATGGAAGGGAAAAATATTCCAGAGAAGGAAATCTTCGGGGGCGAGGCCGGCTTCCGCGGCGCCTTTCCAGACGACGGTGTCGGTCGGCTCGTTGAAACCTTCCTTCCGTTGCTTATCGTTTGTGAGGAGCGGGGAATCGGCGCGGCTCGTGCGGCGGCCGTCCCGGCCCAATACCATGGAGGCGGTGACGGCGGGATGGCGGGAGAGGAGCATGCGCTCGCAGGTCATGGCGATCCCGGTGAAGCGTCCACCCTGGTATCCGCAGGCTTCGGCGATGAAAAGAACGCGCGCGCGTCCGATGCGCCGGGCGAGATACGCAGCCAGATTTTCGCGCCGGATTTCGGCTGCGCCGTCGATATCGAGCGCCGGATCCTCGTCCCGCCAAGGATTGCAGACGAGATTCGCGTGATACGCGGCGAGAGATGAAATAAAATCGTCAACTTTTTTCATGATAAGCCTTAGGGTTGATGCGTTGATGCGCGGATGCGTTGATGCGTCGCAGGTGTCGCCTGCGGCGACGATTCCTGTTTTATGCCGGCGAAGCCGGCGAGCGAGCGCAGCGAGCGATTATAAAAAATGCCGCGCAGCGCTCCGATAAAAAGCTGTCAGCCGTCAGCCGTCAGCCGTCAGCAGGAGGAGCCGCCGAGCGCGCCTATGCACTATGCACTATGCACTTTTATTTCTCTTTATACACTTTTCCCGATTCAAAAGACTTATCTTCCGTGAAATTTCCGAAAAGGGCGGATTCTTCGAAGGAGTCTTGCGCAGAGTGGGGAACGAAGATGATGATGGGTGCACCGTCCGCGTTTTCTTTGAGTTCTGATTCGCGGATGGTTGGCAGATAGGTGTGTTTCATTTTCCAACGTGGATCGCGAGAGGCGTTGCCGTTGTTTTCATCGGGGACGATGCGCGGCGCAAATTCGCCCGTATAGAAGGTGTAGGATACATTGTAATCACCGTAGAAATAATGTTTCCCGGGCGCGTCGTGCAAATATTGGCACATATCCGTCGTCGAGCGGTAAATGGTGAAATTTGCAATGCCGCCGAAGACGAGGCAGATATAGGAAACGGCCATTGCGGTCGCGGTCATGAGCGGCATGGATGTATATTGTTTCTTCTTCCATTGGCTGTACAGGATGAAGAGGGTGTATCCGAAAATGATGTAATACGTGAGGTAATTGCCGGGCTGCATGTACGCCGCTACGGCCAGCGCCGTCATGGTCGCGACGTAAGGAATGAGAAACGCGATGCGCGCGCCCTTCGTTTCCTCTTCAAAGAGATAACGGAAACCGAGGACTGCGAGCACGATGCACGGCACGACGGAAATGTAACTGTAGGTGATGTATTTCGTGGCGACCAGCGTGTAGAAAATGACGGTCGTCCAGCACCAAATCATGAGGAAATTATAGAGAGACGTCTTTTCTTTCCAACCGCGGACCATCGTGTAGAAGGAAAGGCCGGTCCACGGCAGAAGGGAGACGGGAAGGACGAGGAGATAGTAGAAGAAATAATTATCTTCGGGATGCTCGGAGGCCAGCGCGCGTGTGATATTGTGGAGGCCGAGGAAACCTTCGATGAAGTCTTGACCGTGGAGGTCGTACATGGTGTAGTACCAGGGCGCCGCGACGAGAAGGAACAGCAGAATGCCGTGCGGGGCAAAGAGGTAGAGAATATCTTTCGGCTGTTTCCGCGTGATAACCCAGAGGAGAAGGATGAGGCCGGGAAGCGCGAGGCCGATCGGGCCTTTGACGAGGCAGGCCGCCCCCGCCGCCGCATAGGCGATGCCCATGTGCAGCCATTTGCGTTCCGAGATGCCGATGTAGGCGGAAAAGAGGGTCGGAATGGTGAAGAGAAGAAGGAAACTGTCGGTAATGACGGCGTGGGAAATGAGCCAGAATTCGAGCGAGGTGGCAAGAAGGACGCCGGCCCAAATGCCGATGGATTTTTCACCGGTGATGCGTTTCACATACCAAATCATGAGGACGACGGATGTCGCGCCGGCCAGGGCTGCGGGAATGCGCGAAGCGAGATTGGTGAAACCGAGGACGCTGTAGGAAGCGGCAATCATCCAATAGGTGAAAATCGGCTTATCGTACCAGGGGTTTCCGAAAATCCGCGGGGAAATCCAATCGCCGGAGAGGACCATTTCTTTGGCGGTCTCCGCATAATTGGATTCGACGGGATCGGTGACGGGCATCTGCGCCGCGCCCCAAAGGTACAGGATGAGGCTTGCGAAGAATAAAAGAACGAGAATCACGGGGAAACGAAGAGTACGGTTCATATTGACTCCTTTTGAAACAGTGCAAAGTGCAGAGTGCAGAGTGCAAAGATAAAACAGGAATTGTCGCCGAAGGCGACACCTGCGACGCATCAACGCATCCGCGCATCCGCGCATCAACGCTTTTTCAGATAGAGATAAATGGCTAAAATGAGCAGGACGAGGAGGACGGAGCCTATGGCGATTTCGTAGTGGTAGTCGAGGATGACTTGCCAGTTTTCGCCGAAGAGGGCGCCCAGGTAGACGAGAAGAATTGTCCAGGGGACGGTGCCGACGACGGTGAGCAGGATGAATTCGGGCAGCGGATAGCGCGCAATCCCGGCCGGAAGCGAGATGAAAGTCCGAATGCCGGGGAGCAGGCGTCCCGTGAAAACGGAAATGCCGCCGTATTTTGTAAACCATGCATCGGCAGCGGCGAGTTTCTTCGAAGAGAGCCCACCTTTGTCGCCGTATTTTAAAAGGATGGCGCGCCCGCCTTTATATCCCATCCAGTAGGAAAGGAGCGAGCCCGTGATGCCGGCGATCGTCGCGATGATGACGGTCGGCCAGAATGTGAAAATTTGTTGGGAAATGAGAAACCCCGCGAAGCCCAGAATAATTTCGCTGGGAATCGGGATATTCATATTTTCCAACGCCATTGTGATAAAGAGGGCGATGTATCCGTAATCGTAGAGAAAGTTTGTGATAATTTCCATGTGGGTCCTTTAGAGGGTTAATGCGCGGATGCGCTTTCGGATGCGCTGACGCGCATATTATGTTGTATGCCGGCAGAGCCGGCGAGGCGCCGAAGGCGTCGATAAAATAAAATTGTCGCGAAGCGACACCTGCAACGCATCAACGCTTCTCGCATCAACGCATCAACTTTTTCGGCATCGAAATGGTGCAGAAAATATTTCTCGATAGAAGTGTTTCTATCTAATATAACATTAATAGCGCGATTCGGGAATAGGCGGGACGGAATTTTACGAAAAATTGACGCGGGGGGAAATTGTTTGTATAATATGCATATAATTGTATATATATTCAAAGTATTTTACAAAAAGCAGGGAGGATTTGCGATGAAAATGAAGTGGAAAGCGGCGCTGGCCGTGGGTTTCCTGGCAGGCGCCATGGTACTTTCCGGCTGTGGCGGAGAGAAAAAAGATGCGGCAAAAGATGCGGGGAAAGTGATCCGCGTCGGTGCGGAAACGACGTATCCGCCTTTCGAATTCACCGAAGGCGAAAAATATGTCGGCTTCGATATCGATCTGTCGGAAGCGGTCGTGAAGGAAATGGGCGCGAAGATGGAATTCAAGAGCATGGGCTTCGATGCACTCATCCCGGCCATTCAGAGCGGGCAGATCGATCTGGTTTGCTCCGGTATGGATGTGACGCCGGAACGCGAGAAACAGGTGACGTTCTCCGATGTGTATTTCGATCAGTCCGGCTATGTCATCATCGTCCCGAAGGATAATGACACGATTAAAGATTGGCCGGATCTGGAAGGCAAGATTGTCGGCGCGCAGGTCGGCACGCAGCAGGCGAAACATGCCGAAGAAGCGAAAGCCGCTCAGGTCAAGCAGTTCGATGCGAACTCTCAGGCTTTCATGGAACTCAAAGCAAAGACGGTGGACGCGGTCGTTATTGACGCACCGGTCGGCATGTATTATCTGAAACAGGGCGCGGACAAGGATTTCAAACTCGTCGGCAATCCGAAGGATAATGCGGGCTTCGCTATGGCGATGAAGAAGGACAACAAAGAATTGCAGGGCAAAGTCAATAAAGCATTGAAGACGCTGAAAGAAAACGGCACGTACAAGAAGATTTACGACAAGTGGTTCGGCGCTTCGGAAAAGAAATAAGAAACTAAAACAAAAGGACGCTCGGCGTGAGCGTCCTTTTTGCTTGCGAAGAGTTGATGCGTTGATGCGCGGATGCGTGGATGCGCTGCAGGTGTCGCCTTCGGCGACAATTCCTGTTTTATCTCTGCACTCTGCACTCTGCACTTTGCACTATGCACTATGCACTATGCACTATGCACTATATACTATACACTTTAAAAAATATCAGAGTTCTTGATGTTTCAATGTCGGGTGGAGGAGGCGGTCGTAATCTTTCCAGGTGGCGATGAATTCGCTGCCCATGATGATGACCATGGCCGCGAGATGGAACCAAATGAAGAGGACGACGAGCCCGATGAGAGAGCCGTACGTGAGCCCCATGGTGGAGAGGTTCAAAATATAGTAGCTGTATCCGCCCGTCAGAAGGAGCCAGACGACGGTGACGAAGACGGAAGCGACGGCCGCGCGCACCCATTTCGTGCGATAGCTGTGCGTCGCGTAGCGATAGAAAATCGAGAGGGACAGCACGAGCGTGAAGAAAGGCAGCGAATATTTCAAAAGATTCCACGTATGCAGGAAGACGTCCGGCAATGTGAAATAAAAGTCGAGCGCATAGACGACCGCGTTTCCGAAAACGGTGACGCCCAGCGAAAGAATCATGGCAAAGACGATGAGCAGCGTGAAGAGGAGCGATTTGGCTTTTACGGTGAGCCAGGATTGCTTGTTTCTGTCGTTGCTGATGGCCTTGTCCGTGGAACGGATGACGACATCGATGCCCTGCGCGCCGGACCAGAGCGCGGCGACGAGGCCGAGCGTCAGCCAGACGGTGCTTCGTCCGGCGATGATGCGGTAAACGTATCCCTCGAGCGCGACCGCGAAATCGGAAGGCAGATACGTGAGCAGTTTCATAACGAAAGAAAGCTGCGGCGCCATGAAAAAGAGGATGGCATTCACGAGGAAGATCATGAACGGGACGAGGCCGAGGATAAGATAATACGTCGTTTCCGCCGCGAGCGCCGAAACGTCATCGGCCATGAAACGTTTCACCAGGCCGAGCACGAAAAATCGCACGGTCTTATTGACGCCCATCCTATTCCTCCTTTCCGTCCTCACCTTTGAGGAAACACGTTTTCATTATTGTATGAAAAATTTGTGAAATTTTCGTTTCGAGGGCGCATGGCCGCTCTTACTATTATCTCATATAGAGGCAAGTCTTTTCTTATATTTCTTTCGGGAACGGATTTGGGAAACGGATCGCGTGCCCGCGATTCCGAAAACGGGCAATGAAAAAGAGCTCTCAAAAGAAAGCTCTTGGTGCGGCCGGTGAGACTTGAACTCACACGACCTTGCGATCACTACC
>CAVJQK010000055.1:0-7853 GCA_963651795.1 Erysipelotrichaceae bacterium
ACAAAAAGTCCCTTGAAAAATTTGCAGTTTCCACAAAAAGTCCCTTGAAAAATTTGCAGTTTCCACAAAAAGTCCCTTGAAAAATTTACGGTTTGCAAAAAATTTCCCGCCATTACGCGGAAAAATCGAATCAAAAAATTTTTTGGCAGTTTGTGATAATTCGGAATACGCGCAAATGATATATTTTGACGTGTGCGGAAACGCGTGATGAGGGGCGTTTCCGTTTTTCTCTTGAAAAATATGATATAATACTACAATGTGATATTGTTCACGTTTTGGGTTTTGTTTTTATTGACAAACGGAAGGATACCTATGGATCCGATCTTATTTGATATCCGTCATTTGACGCACGCGTATGAGACGGAGGAGGGGAAGGAGTTCAAGGCACTCGATGATGTGACTTGCCAAATCAAAAAAGGCGAGTTCACGGCAATCATCGGGACGAACGGCAGCGGGAAATCGACTCTCGCGCGGCATCTGAATGCGTTGCTTCTTCCGACGGAAGGCGATGTCACGGTGGAAGGATTGTCCGTGACGGATCCCGAGAATGTCTGGGATATTCGCCGGCGCGTGGGCATGGTGTTTCAAAATCCGGACAATCAGCTGGTCGCGGCGATTGTCGAGGAGGAAGTGGCGTTCGGCCCGGAAAATTTGGGCGTGCCGCATGATGAAATTTTGGAGCGCGTGAATACGGCGCTCGAAAAAGTGGGGATGAGCGCGTATCGCGAACATGCGCCGTCCATGCTTTCGGGTGGGCAAAAGCAGCGTATCGCGATTGCGGGCGTTCTCGCCATGCATCCCGATTGCATCATTTTGGACGAACCGACGGCGATGCTGGATCCCGTGGGCCGCGCGGAAGTGATGGAAACGGTGCATGAGCTCAATCGCCGCGACGGCATTTCCGTCGTCCTCATTACACATTTTATGGAAGAAGCCGCCACGGCCGACCGCGTGCTGGTCATCCATGAAGGGCATTTGGTGACGCAGGGGACGCCGCGCGAAGTGTTCTCCAAACCGGAAAAATTACTGGAAATCGGGCTCGATGTCCCCGTTTCCGTCGATTTGGCGCATCGCTTGCATGAAAAAGGCATGAAAATCCGCGAGGATTGTATGACCGATGAGGAGTTGGGTGAAGCATTATGTCGATACGCGTCGAAAATATAAGTTTTGTGTACGGGAAAGGGACGCCCTACGAAAAAACGGCGCTTTCCGATGTGGATCTCACGATTGATAAAGGCGAATTTATCGGCATCATCGGGCACACGGGAAGCGGAAAGTCCACATTGATTCAGCATTTAAACGGGCTTGTGCATCCGACGTCGGGACGCGTCACGATCGACGGAGTGGATTTGTCCGGTAAAGATAAGGAAACGATGGCGAAGCGTCATTCCGTCGGGATGGTGTTTCAATATCCGGAGCAGCAGCTTTTTGAAGAAACGATTGCCGAGGATATCGCTTTCGGGCCGCGGAATTTGGGCTGTGATGAGGAAACGGTCACCGCGCGCGTGAAGGAAGCGATGAAATTCGTCGGCTTGGATTACGAAAAATATGCGAAACGGTCGCCTTTCCGTCTTTCGGGCGGGCAGATGCGGCGCGTGGCCATTGCGGGCGTCATCGCGATGAAACCGGATTTTCTGATTTTGGACGAACCGTCGGCGGGGCTGGATCCCATTGGGCGGCGCGAAATTTTCGGACAGATTCGCAAATGGTACCAAGCGGGCATGTTCTCCGTTATTTTGGTTTCCCACAATATGGATGATATCGCGCAATTGGCGACGCGGCTTCTCGTGATGGATCACGGGAAACTCGTGCTCGACGGCGCGCCGATGGATATTTTCCTGCATCATCGGGACGAATTGCAAAAAGCCGGCGTGGACGTACCGCCGCTCACGAAGACGCTTCTCTATTTGAAATCGCGCGGCATTGCCGTGCCGGAAGACGCCGTGACGGTCAAAGAAGCGGCCGACGCCATCATGAAAATGCAAAAGGGGGTGCGCAAATGCTGACGGATATCACACTCGGACAGTATTACCCCGGAAACTCGATTTTGCATCGCATGGACCCGCGGGCGAAAATTCTGTGCACGATGATTTTCATCATTGCGATTTTCCTGGCGCGCGACCTCGTTTCCTACGGGCTCGTCACCGGTTTCATCGCCTTGACGATCGCCGTGTCCGGCGTGCCTTTCCGCATGGTCGTGCGCGCCGTGAAACCGCTCTGGATTATTCTTCTTTTCACCATGATGATTCACGTGCTTTCGACACCGGGGACCGCGATTTTCTCCTGGTGCTGGATCACGATTACCGAAGAAGGTCTCAAAAACGGGACGCTCATGACTCTCCGCCTCGTGTATCTCATCGGATTTTCTTCGCTTCTCACGTACACGACGAGCCCGATTGTCCTGACGGACGGCATTGAAGCGCTGCTCGTCCCCTTCAGGAAACTTGGGATTCCGGCGCATGAGCTCGCCATGATGATGACGATTGCCCTTCGTTTCATTCCGACCCTTTTGGAGGAAACGGATCGCATCATGAAAGCGCAGGCGTCGCGCGGCGCGGATTTCTCTTCGGGAAACATTTGGCAGCGCGCGAAAGCCATGGTGCCTCTTCTGGTCCCGCTCTTCATTTCGGCGTTCCGCCGTGCCGACGATTTGGCGACGGCTATGGAAGCCCGCTGCTATCGCGGCGGCGAAGGACGCACGAAAATGCACGTACTTTCTTACACGACCAAAGATTTCGCGGCCTTTTTCCTGGTGCTCTTCGTGACGGGCATTCTTTTCGCGAAATGGTATTTCGGCGTCTGATACGGGTTTCAAAAATCCGCGTGAAACGCCTCTGAAAAAGGAGTTTTCCCATTGCATCATACGGATACGGCCGTCATCATCGTCAATCCCACATCCGGCAGAGAGCGCGCACCGAAATTTTTGCCGCTCCTGCAGACGACGCTCGCCGAAAAATACGAGCATGTGGTGACGAAGGAAACAACGGCCAAAGGAGACGCAGAGCGCTGGGCCGCCGAAGCCGCGAAAGAAAATTTCGATGTCTTTTGCATGGGCGGCGACGGCACGGTCAATGAGACGGTGAGCGGTATTTTGTCCGCAGAAGGGACGGAAACCGTTTTCGGATTCATCCCCTTGGGCACCGTGAATGATTTGGCGCGCGCGCTCCACATTCCGCGTTTCCCCGTCGGCGCCATTCGCATGCTGAAGACGGCGACGCAGACAAAAATCGATATCGGTCGCATCAATGACCGCTATTTCATCAATATCGTCGCGGCCGGCCTCATCCCCGAAGCCGTGAGCCAAGTGACGATTCGCGAAAAAACCATCTTCGGCTCCCTCGCCTACTTCATGAAAGGATTGCAGGTCCTGGGGAAACAGCCGAATTACCGTTTCCACATCGTCATGGAAGACGGCACGGAAATGGATACGTCATCGCCTCTCATGGCCGCCATGCTGACCGATTCGGCCGGAAGTTTCCGAAATCTGCTGCCGCCGGAAGACCGCAAAAAAGGTTTCATCAAGCTGGCCCTCTTCCGCAATTTCGATTGGTCGACCGTCATTTTCAATGCGCCGATCCTTTTGAGCGGGCGCCAAGTCGGGCCGGATTTCGTCAATATCATCAATCTCAAAAAAGCGCGCATCAGCCTTGCAAACGGCGAAGAACTTTCGACGAATGTGGACGGCGAAGTGGGGCCGATGTTCCCTTTGGATCTCGAACTTTTGCCCGACAGACTTTCCGTTTTCGTCCCGGCGCGGCAATTCGACGAAGCGCTTTACTACCCGCGCGTGCTGCATTTCATGAAAGAAAGTTTCCTCCGCGAAGCGCGCGCGCGCCTCGGCGAAATCGAATCCATACCGGAGCACATCATGCCCTGGATCATGGAGCGCGAA
The DNA here is from genome assembly GCA_963651795.1 of Erysipelotrichaceae bacterium. Classification (GTDB taxonomy): domain Bacteria; phylum Bacillota; class Negativicutes; order Veillonellales; family Dialisteraceae; genus UBA1822. The sequence goes on from CAVJQK010000055.1 coordinate 3,893, forward strand.
GAAAAAGAACTCCGCGCCCTCAATATTCTGCCCGAAAAATCCCTTAACATCCTGCCCGAAAAAGAAGAAAAAAAGGAAACATGAGAAACATCCATATCACCGTCATGTACGACGGCGCCTCCTTCGTCGGATTTCAGCGACAGGAAAACGGGCTCGCCGTGCAGGAAGTCATCGAAAATGTATTGGAGCGCGTCACGGGGAAGCGGGCGACGCTCTATTTTGTCGCGCGGACGGACGCCGGCGTGCACGCCTATGCGCAGGAATGCACCTTTTACACCGAGTCGACCGTACCGGGCGACCGTTTTTCGTATGCGCTGAATGCGTATCTTCCGCTTTCAATTCGCGTGCGGCAAAGCCGGGAAGTCCCCGAAGATTTTTCCGTGCGGAAACAAAATACCGGAAAGACGTACGCGTATCTCGTTTCCACGGAAAGAGAAATTTCGCCTTTTCTCCGTCGCTACGCCTGGGCGTACGGGAAAGAGCCCGACATCGAAAAAATGAAAGAAGCGGCGCGCGTCCTTTTGGGCACGCACGATTTCACCGCGTTTCGCGGCTCGAATTCCGTCCCCGCCGATCCCGTCCGCACTTTGCACGACATTACAATACGAAAAGAAGGAAACCTCATCCGCATCTACGTCACGGGCGGCGGTTTCCTCTATCACATGGTGAGAAATATCGCCGGCGCCCTCCTCGACGCGGGCATCGGAAAAAAGAGCCCGGAAGATTTGCGGAAAATTCTGGAAAGCAAAGACAGGAAACAACTCGGCATGACCGCCCCCGCCGCCGGCCTCTGCCTTCTCAAAGTCCACTTCGCACCGATTACGAAAGAGGAAATCGCAGAAACGCTGAGAGAGCCATTGTGGCCATGGAACTAAGGCAATTGGCAATTAGCAATGAGCAATTAGCAATTCAGGATGCGCTTCGCGCATATCCTGTTTTATGCCGGCTTCGCCGGCGAGCGAGCGCAGCGAGCGATTATAAAAATGCCGCGCAGCGCACCTCTGAAAGCTGTCAGCCGTCAGCCGTCAGCCGTCGGCAGTGGGAGCCGCCGAGCGCGCCTTTGCACTTTGCACTTTGCACTTTGCACCCATTACTTTCTGTGTTATTGACAAAACCGGAAAAGATAGATATAATATTTGCTAATATATGCGAAATACACAGATTGCGATGAGCAAGACACGAAGACGTCTGCAAAGCTGCAGAGAGCCGATGGGTGGTGAAAATCGGCGTGGAGAGGCGCCTTTATCACTTGCGAGTACCGTTTCCGAACCGAGTAGGAAACGGCGGATTGCCCCGTTACGGCTTTGAGTACAATGTAGGGTGGTACCGCGCAGCGCGCCCCTATCTTCTTTGGAAGATGGGCGTTTTTTTGTGGCAAAAACGCTTACCGCACCTTGGTTTCGCAATAGAGATTTGTATAGAAAGAAAGAGGGTACACGTATGGAAAAGAAATGGTTGAAACGGATGGCCGCTGTCGGTTGCGCAGTGGCAATGGTCGGCGCATTCGCAGGTTGCGGCGGCGGAGAAAAGAAAGAAGCGGCGAAAGCACCGGCAGGCACCAGCGCCAAGATCGGCTTCGTTTCCGCTTACACCGGCCCGGGCGCAGCGTACGGCGTCGCGATGAAAGAAGGCGCGGAACTCGCCGTCGAAGAAATCAACGCGAACAAGAATACCAAAATTAAAATCGATCTCTTCACCTACGATACGAAGCTCGTGAAGAACGAAGCCATCAATGCATTCAAGAAAGCCATTGAACAGGATAAAGTCCTCGCCATTGAAGGCCCGATGACCACCGGTGAAATGATGGCCGCAGGCCCGATCGCTCAGCAGAGCGGCGTCGTCGCATTCGGCACCGGCACCACCGGCCCCGGCATCACCGATCTGGGCGATTACATTTTCAGAAACGCGATCCCGGGCGCGATGAATATCCCGCAGATCGTCGAAAAGACCCAGAAGAAACTCGGCTACAAGAAAATCGCCATTCTCTATTCCAACAACAATGACCAGATGGTCGGCGAACACGGCTACTACCTCGATATCTGCAATAAACTCGGCCTCGAAATCGTTGCCGATGAAACTTTTGCGGATAAAGACACCGACTTCTCCGCTCAGCTCACCAAGATTCAGCAGTCCAATCCGGACGTCATCGCCGTGGCAGGCCTTTATCAGGAAGGTGCCCTCATCGTCAAGAAAATGCGTGAAATGGGCATGAACCAGCCCGTCCTCGGCGGCAACGGTTTCAACAGCCCCGAATACATCAAACAGGCGGGCGCAGCTGCCGACGGCACGATGGTCGCTTCCCCGTGGAACCCGGAACGCAAGACCGACAAAGCGCAGAATTTCCGCAAAGCCTATGTGGCGAAATACAATCACGAACCGGATCAGTTCGCTGCGCAGTCCTATGACGCCATGTACACCATTCATGCGGCACTCGAAAAATCCGGCGACACCACCGATCGCAAGAAATTCCGTGATGCCCTCGCACAGATCAAAGACTTCGAAGGCGCGACCGGCGTATTCGCATTCGATGATCACCGCGATCCGAAGATGGACCTCGCCGTCCTTGTCATTAAAGACGGCAAGTGGACCGCTCTCGAATAATAAAATTTCATAAGAAACAAGAGAAAAAGGCCGTAGCAAAAAGTGAAAACATTTTGCTACGGCCTTTTTGAGTATCATTTCGAGAATGCTATGAGCTGTGCGCCGTGCGCCGTGCGCTTTAACCGGAGCGCTGCGCGGCATTATGTTGTAATCGGCGCTTCGCGCCTCGCCGCCTTCGGCGGCATAAAACATAATCCGTCGCCGTAGGCGACACCTGAATCTCATCACCCATCACTCATCCCTCATCACTATCTGCTTAAGTCCGATACTATTTTGCCACACAAAAAAATCAATCAAAAATCCGAACTCAGGCACTGTAGCCATAAGTTCGGATATTTCATTTGGTGGAGACGAGGGGAGTCGAACCCCTGTCCAAAAAGTCTGCCCCACGAGTCTCTCCGAGCGCAGTTCCCGATCGGTGTTTCGACGAAGTTTCGCTCGGGAACGAACCCGCTTCGCCTATTCCGGTGTGTTTCCCTTTGCGTTACCGGACGTGGCGCAAAGGTATCCTGCATGGTTGGTATCCTAAGGGCGCGGCAGGCAGGCGCTCAGAGGACATTGGCGATCAAGCCGCCAAGGCAAAATCAGATTTTGCGTTTATGTTTGTCCACCGTTTAACGGGATGGTGGGATCCCGGCTCGCTGCTCATGATACAGGAACTCCTGTCGAAACCGGTGCGTCCCCGTTTGTGATTGATTTTGCCGAAATATTTTGTGGGATTATTGTATGCGATTCGGTCGCCGCTGTCAATGGGCGGCGTCCGCGAGCATTTGCAAAAGTTCTTCCGTATCGTTTGCGAAACGGATGGGAAACTCTTCGCGGTCTCGGTAGAAACCTTCCGCTTTCATGCGATCGAAGAAGGATTTCATGCCGTCGTAGTAACCGTTCATATTGAGGAAAATGCAATGCGCATCGAGCGCGTGAAGATGTATCGAGCAAATGATTTCGCTGATTTCTTCGAGTGTCCCGACGCCGCCGGGGAGCGCGACGAAAATGTCGCCGCGGTCGAACATAACTTTTCGGCGAAGCGCGATGTCGGGCGTGACGATGAGCTCGGTCAGATTTTCGAGCTCGACATGCTCGTCGACAAACATTTGCGGCTCGACGCCGATGACGGGCGCACCCGCCGCGAGGGCCGCGCGGCCCAAAATGCCCATGAGGCCGACCTTCGATCCGCCGTAGACGAGCGTGTGGCCGTTTTTCCCAATCCAAGTGCCCAAAGTTTCGGCCGCTTCCGAAAAGGCGGGATGATTTCCGATGCGCGATGCGAGATAGACGGTGATGTTCATGGGGACCTCCCTTCGGGAAAGTGCAAAGTGCAAAGTGCAAAGTGCAAAGTGCAAAGTGCAAAGTGCAAAGT
>CAVJQK010000056.1:0-7796 GCA_963651795.1 Erysipelotrichaceae bacterium
TCCCTGAGATGTTTCTGCTTTTTCAAGAGCAACGACAAAGTTTTTCACTTGCTTTTGCCCTTTGATATTGACCGAAGTCATCATACTTCTTGTGGCCATTTTTTGTCGCTCCTTTTGCCAAGAAACTAACTTCTTCAATAGAAATATACCATGTTAAAATACCTTCGTCAATATTTTCTTTTTTCATCGCTCCGAGCTTCGATTTGAGACATCTCTCGGGAATGAGGGAAATGTGGTATAATGTTTCCGTAAAAATCATTTCGAAACATCGGTTTCAAAAAGGAGTGGAAACATGGGGCAGGTATTTGTGATTGGGCATAAATCTCCGGATACGGACAGTATCGCGGCGGCGATTTCGTATGCGGCTTTGAAACAGAAGCTCGGTATGGACGCGGTGGCGAAGTGCTGCGGGGAAATTAATAAGGAATCAAAGTATGCGCTGGATTATTTCGGCGTGGCGGCGCCGGAATTCATCGACAATGTGGCGCGTAAATCCGAGAGTGATGAAAAGCAGAAAATGATTTTGGTCGACCACAATGAGACGAAGCAGTGCGTGGACGGCATTAAAGACGCGGAAGTCTTGGAAGTCGTCGATCATCATCGCATCGGTGATTTTGAAACGGAAAATCCGATTTTCATGCTGTTCCGTCCGCTCGGCTGCGTGAATACGGTCATTTACGGCCTGTATAAATTGCACGGGATCGTGCCGGAAAAAGCGGTGGCGGGCATGATGCTTTCCGCGATTATTTCCGATACGGTGCTCTTCCGTTCGCCGACGACGACGGAGGAAGATAAGACGGCGGTCGCGGAATTGGCGAAAATCGCGGGCGTTGATTATGAAGAATACGGCATGGCGATGCTGAAAGCGGGCGCGGACATTTCCGATTATCCGGCGGAGAAACTGGCGTCGAATGATACGAAGGAATTCGGCGCGGGGAAACAGATTTTCACCTGCGGTCAGATTTCGGTCATGGATCTCGATCCTATCAACGCGAAAAAAGAGGAAATTTTGGCGGTGCTCGACGCGACGAAAGCGGCGCACGGCTATGCGGCATCCTTCCTCATGGTGACGAATATTTTGACGGAAAATACGGATCTCTGGTACACGACGGGCGATGCGCATTACGCGGAAGAAGCGTTCGGCAAGAAAGCGGAAGACGGGAAAATTTTCCTCGAAGGCTGCATGTCGCGGAAGAAACAGGTGGCGCCGTTCCTCTTGAAGGTGTTTGATTGAAAGTGCATAGTGCATAGTGCATAGTGCATAGTGCATAGCTAAGAGGTGTCGCCTGCGGCGACGAATCCTGTTTTATGCCGGCAAAGCCGGCGAGCGAGCGGAGCGAGCGATTACAAAGATGCCGCGCAGCGTACCTTTAAAGCTCCTAGCTCCCAGCTCCCGGCTCCCGGCTCCCGGCCGGTAGCTATTTATTACATAACATACAAAAGGGACGTAACAAAATGCGAAAGCGTCTTGTTACATCCCCTTTTTTATCTCATTTAGTGTGGGGTGTCATTCATGGGACGGTATTTGGACAGTTTGAATCCGGAGCAGAAGAAGGCTGTTATGCAGCTGGACGGGCCGGTGCTCATTATGGCGGGCGCGGGGTCTGGGAAAACGAAAGCTTTGACGTGCCGCATTGCGTACATGCTGGAAGAGGGCGTGCGGCCTTCGGAAATTTTGGCGATTACGTTTACGAATAAAGCGGCGAAGGAAATGCGGGAGCGCGTGCATGCGCTCGTCGGGCCCGCGGCGGAAAAGATTTGGATGTATACCTTTCATTCCTTCGGCGCCCGTTTCCTTCGGATGGAAATTGAGGCACTGCCGCCGTATACGCGCCAATTTACGATTTACGATGCGGAAGATTCGAAATCGGTCGTGAAAGCCATCATCAAGGAAATGAATCTGGATGATCGGATTTTTCAGCCGCGCTCGATTGCGGCGAAAATTTCCAATGCGAAAAATGCGTTGCAGTCGCCGGCGGCCTTTGCGAATGAAGCCGGGACGTTCCACGACAGAAAAGTGGCGGAAATTTACGCGGAGTACGATAAGCGGCTCAAGAAAAATAATGCGGTTGATTTCGATGATTTGCTCCTTCTCACGACGAAACTTTTGGAGAAACAGGAAATTCGCGAGCGCTGGCAGCGTCGTTTCCGCTATATCGAAATCGATGAGTACCAGGATACGAATCATGCGCAATATTTGATGGCGAAATATATTGCCGGGCCTAACCGGAATATTTGCGCGGTCGGCGACGGGGATCAGAGTATTTATTCGTGGCGCGGCGCGGATATGCGAAATATTTTGGATTTCAAAAAGGATTATCCGCAGGCGAAAATCATTAAATTGGAGCAGAATTATCGCTCGACGAAGACGATTCTGACGGCGGCGAATGCCGTGATTCGGAATAATAACGACCGCGTGGAGAAAAATCTGTGGACGCAAAATCAAAAGGGCGCGCCGATTCGGCATTATCACGGTTACGATGAGCGCGAGGAGGCCGATTTCATCGTGCGGGCGATTCGCGAGGAGCATGCGGCGGGGCGGCCGTACGGCGATATGGCGGTGCTCTACCGGATGAATGCGCAGTCGCGCGCGCTGGAAGAAGCGCTCAATTTCAAAGGGATGGCGTATGCTTTGATCGGCGACGTGCCGTTCTTCGGGCGGCGCGAGGTCAAAGATATCATGGCGTATTTGCGCCTTTTGGCGAATTTCCGCGATGACGTGAGTTTCCGCCGCATTGTGAATGTGCCCAAGCGCGGCATCGGCGCGGCGGCGGTGGAGGCGCTCTCGGATTTCGCCGCATCGCAAAATACGTCGCTTTTCGAAGCGCTCATGGCGTGCGAGGCGGGGCCTTTCACGGCGGCGGTGAAAAAGAAATTACAGGCATTCGGCGCGCTGATTTTCGGTTTCCTCAATGCATCGACGGAGCTTTCTCTTTCGGATTTGCTGGAAAAAGTGATTCGGGAAACGCAGTACGCGGAATATCTTCGCGAGCTCAAAGAATCGGATGAAATCAAAGAGGCGCGCGAGGCGAATATCGGTGAACTTTTCACGATGGCGGGGCAATTTTCGTCCGAGCATCCGGAGGGGACGTTGGCCGAATTTTTGGAGGAAAAAGCGCTCGTCGCGGAGACGGATAAATATGATGAAACGGTAGATCGCGTGACGCTGATGACGCTTCACAGCGCCAAAGGTCTCGAATTTCCGGTCGTGTTCCTGGCCGGGATGAATGAGGGAATTTTCCCGATTTTGCGCGGCGGTTTCACGGAAGATGCGGAAATGGAGGAGGAGCGCCGCCTGTGCTACGTGGGAATCACGCGCGCCAAAGAGCGCCTCTACGTGACGGATACGGATGTGCGCATGGTCTACGGTAAGACGCAGCAATATTTGCCGAGCCGTTTCCTCGAAGAAATTCCGGAAGATTTGACGGAAACGATGAATCGCGATGACGAGGCGGAAAAGCAGCGCGACATGCGCCGCCGCTACGATTCGCAGGCGAGCAAGTATGCGCTCTCGAGTGCGTATATGCCGAAGAAACCGGAAGCGCCGAAAACGCGCGCGGATGCAAGCTACGATTGGAAAGTAGGCGACATCGCCGTGCACCGCCTCTGGGGAGACGGCAAAGTCATCGAAGTGTCCGGAGAGGGCAAAAAAATGCTCCTGAAGCTGCAATTTGCGAACGGGGATATCCGGCAGGTCATGGTGGCCTTCGCGCCGCTGACGAAAAAATGAGCATTTGGCTTTTCGGACAATAGACATCAGACTCTAAGACGGTCAGACATGAGACTTTTTCGAGGTGTCGCCTGCGGCGACAATCCTGTTTTAGGCCGCCTTCGGCGGTGAGCGAGCGCAGCGAGCAATTACAAAGATGCCGCGCAGCGCACCGCTAAAGCGCATACCGCACGGCGCACGGCGCAAAGCGCAGGCTTCAGCCTGCTATAAAGATGCCGCGCAGCGCACATTTCACAGTCTGACAGTCTGACAGTCTCACGTCTTGCGTGCCGATGTTGCACCGTTGCCGAGCGCGCTTATGCACTATGCACTATGCACTATGCACTTTCCTCTTTCCCCTTCCCACTTTCCCCACACAGTGGTATAATAGTTGAAACGCTATGAGGAAGAATGTGTTTCCCGGAAAATTCCGAAAGAGAGCCGGCGGTCGGTGGGAGTCGGTGGGATGGGGGAAACTTCCGCTTCGGAGCGGCCGGCGAGGAGTCGGACGGTTGTTTCCGTTACAACAAATGAGTCGGCCGCGCGTGCGGCAACTTGGGTGGTACCGCGAAGTTCTTCGTCCCTTGGGATGGAGGACTTTTTTTGTGGATACGGATTTTTATAAGGAGTGATGGGTATGTTGGACATGAAATTTATTCGCGAGCATGCGGATGCGGTCAAGGAAAATCTGAAAAATCGGCACAATGATTTCGACGTCGATGAAGTGCTGGCGCTGGACGAAAAGCGTCGCGCGCTCCTCGTGGAAACGGAGGCTCTGAAATCGCAGCGCAATGCGGAAACGAAAAAGATTGCGATGGCGAAGAAAAACGGCGAAAATGCCGATGCGGCGATTGCCGAAATGAAAGCGGTCGGCGATAAGATCGATGCGATTGACGGCGAGCTTCGCGAAATCGAAGGGAAACTGAATGCTCTTCTTCTCCGCATTCCGAATATGTGCGATGCATCGGTGCCGCAGGGCGTCGACGACAGCGAAAATCCGGAAGTGCGCAAATGGGGCGAGATTCCGAAATTCGATTTCCCGATTAAAGCGCATTATGAACTCGGCGAAGCACTGGGGATTTTGGATTCGGACCGCGCGGGAAAAGTTTCCGGTGCCCGTTTCTATTTCTATCTCGGCGCGGCGGCGCGTCTGGAGCGTGCGATTTACAACCTGATGCTCGATATGCACACGGTGGAAAATGATTTTACGGAAGTGATTCCGCCGTACATCATCAACGGCGCGTCCATGACGGGGACGGGGCAGCTGCCGAAATTTGCGGAAGATATGTACAAAGTCGAAGGCGAGGATATGTACATGACGCCGACGGCCGAAGTCCCGCTCACGAATTATTTTGCAAATGAAATTTTGGACGGCAAGGATCTTCCCGTGCATGTGACGGCCTTCACGCCGTGTTTCCGTAAAGAAGCGGGCTCGGCCGGGAAAGACACGCGCGGGCTTATCCGCCAGCATCAATTCCATAAAGTGGAAATGGTGAAATATTGCAAGCCGGAAGATTCTTGGGAAGAATTGGAAACGATGACCGCGGAAGCCGAGCGCGTGCTGCAGCGGCTGGGACTCCCTTATCATGTGGTCTGCCTTTGCACGGGTGATATCGGTTTCTCGTCCGCGAAAACGTACGACATCGAAGTGTGGATGCCGGCGCAGGATAAATATCGCGAAATTTCTTCCTGCTCGAATTGCCTTGATTTCCAGGCACGCCGCGCGAATATCCGTTTCCGCCGCGCGCCGGGTGAAAAGCCGGAATTCGTCCATACGCTGAACGGCTCCGGTCTTGCGGTCGGCCGGACGGTCGCGGCCATCATGGAAAATTATCAGCAGGAAGATGGCTCGATCGTGGTCCCGGAAGCGCTCCGCCCGTACATGGGAGGATTGGAAGTTATTACGAAACGGGAGAAGTTCCCGAGCTCCAAGGGGGAATAAGGCGGGCATGCGGCATGAGGCATGGGGCATGCGGGCAGGATGCGCTGCGCGCATATCTGTCTTAGGCCTCAAGCGCCGGCCGGCTGTGACGAGTGACGAATGACGAATGACGAATGACGAATGACGAATGACGAATGACGAATGGTGCGTTTTGCTCATTCGTCATTTTTCATTTATAAGAGCCTGCGCTATGCGCCGTGCGCCGTGCGGTATGCGCTTTAATAGGTGCGCTGCGCGGCATTTTTTTAATCGCTCGCTGTGTTCGGCATACACGCGGGCATTGATAACCGGCGCAGATAGCGCAAGCGTCGCAAAGACCATTGCGCAAAAGATGAATGCCGCCCAATATGCCGCGTCCCGATTGGTGCAAACTGAAATAACACGCGTAATCACCGAAAGCGATAAAGACACATTCGCCGAAATGGGGATTGATGAGGTCGAAATCGTCGGCACGCTAGACGGGCATACATGCGATACATGCGGCGATATGGACGGAAACCACATGCCGCGAAGCGAAGCAAAAGCAGGCACAACCGCGCCGCCGTTTCATCCGAATTGTCGGTGCGTCATTGTACCGTACTTTGGTGATGATGAAAATACACGTGCCATGAGAGATCCGGAGACGGGGAAGACTGTAACCACGCCGGCGATGACTTTCAAGGAATGGAAAGAGAAGTACATAAAACCGGTGCCATTGAATGATATCAGAGCACCGATTGACGTTGAATTTGAAGGAATCGTCAGCGGTTGTAAATCGATAACAGATGGCCGTATAATCAAAACAATCGAAAAATATGGGCAAGAAGCAAAGGTCGTAACTTTAAATAAAAGAAACACCTTTGAATGGGACGAGTTGTCTGGTGAGGCACAAAAGCGGCTAACATATTATTCCCAGAGTGGGAAACCGTTCCATCTTGCAAAGGGTGAGTACGAAGTTCAGAGATACGTCGAAGGATCGATAGAAAACATCGAAAGGGACGAAATCGCAAAAAAACTTAATGCTGAATACATCGGTTCTTCGTTCCAAAAGAAAAACGGCCATTTATTAAGCATTGATTTTTACCGAAAAGGCGATGATTTATTCTGCTCGGTAGAAAAAGCGGATTTGCAAAAGAAGCTGACAGATAAATCGCTAAATGCTCTCAAAAAAACCATGATGGAAAGAGAAAAAATTATCGTTGACAGCATTGGCGAAAGCAACTGCAAAAACCTTTTGGCTAGAAACGGCGATGATTGGCTTGCTTCGATGAGAGAATTTCATAAAACAATTCAGGCAGACGGAAACCCTTCGATCATTTCCGATGTCGAATACGACGCAATACAAACGCCTACATTATATCGCGGTATCGCGCCGCAATCGCGTATGAGAAGGGACATTACGACCGGTAAAACGCCAAAGGAAATGGCAGATGAATTTTTCAACGGCAATTCACCATTCCCTTCAAGAGGCGTGTATGGCGATGGTGTTGCATATGCTGCACCTGCATATAGAAAGATCGCTTGGAAGTATGCGACGGGTGATGGGGCACAGCCGCATGGCGGTGTTATAATAGAGTTTAAGTTAAAACCCAATGCAAGAACCATCCTATACGAAGATGCGCTTGACATATTCCGGCAAATGTCAAAAAAGACGAACAGCAAAGTATTATTCAGTCTAGATCAAAAACGCACTAAAGCAGAGGTCGGAAAGGCGATGAACGTAATGGGGTATGATGCGATTATCAAGCATAATGGCGACAATACCGGAGTCGATTTCTATGTCATTCTGAATCGCGGCGCGTTGGTGGCAAAGAAAAAATATATTACGAAGGCGTTATAAGCAGGTGGTGGCGTTATGAAACTGAAAAAAGAAAACTTTAATGCAGGTTCACCTTTTAGCTGCGGGCTGAAAGAAGAATTAATCGGTGAAATAGTGAATCCTAAAAGGGGGTTCGAGAGTCGTGGATTGGTAAAAAAATACAGGATCTATGTTGATGATGATACCGTAGATATTGTCATGAGCATCAAAAAACTTGACGACTTGCCTGACGATCTGAAAAAGATCGCGATTGACATCATTAGAGCGGAATGGGATGAAGATTTTAGCGGATAAGCCGTGGTATTTTTATGCCATTTTTCAGGAGGTGTACGATGAGCCAGAATGTA
>CAVJQK010000057.1:0-4982 GCA_963651795.1 Erysipelotrichaceae bacterium
CTTTGATGCCGAGCGCGGAAAGGACATTTTCGACAATGCCTTTTACGTCGTAGAAATCGTACGGTTTTTGCGGATTGGGGAAACCGGCGGCTTCAGGTGATCCGCAAAGAAGCCCGGAAACCTGAAGTTCCTCGACGGGAAGTTCCGTCAGCGGTAGCGATTTCGGATGGAAAACCATGCCCGCTTCGAAAATCGGCACCTGCTCGTTTTTCTGCGAAAGATTGTATTTCAGGACGCGCATCAAATTCTGGAAAAGCGTCGTCCGCATATCCGGATATTCTTCGGAAATCGGATTGATAATCGGAATGGCGTTGTAAACTTCATCGCCTTCCGGGAAATTCAAATCGCCGAGGGACGCTTTATCGAAGAAGCTGTACGTTTCCACTTCGGAAAGACCGTTCGCAATAAGAGTGTCCTGCATCTTCATGACGATTTCTTTCGCTTTAGACATGACGCCCTTTTCAATGCCGCTCCACGGACGCGTAATCGGAATATTCGAGTAACCGTAGACGCGCGCGACTTCTTCGGCCAAATCGGGCATGCCGGTGAGATCCAGACGGAAATCGGGAACGGTCACGGTAAGCTTTCCGTTTTCTTCTTCCACTTCAAAATGAAGACGCGTCAGAATATCGATCATTTCCGCCGCCGATATGTCGATGCCGATAAAGGAATTGATGGCGGAAACAGTTGTCGTGATGACTTGTTTTTCGGCCGGTGCCGGATAGCAATCGAGCATACCCGGGGCGACAGTGCAGGCGCCCTGCTCTTGCAACAGCTGCGCAATGCGATCGATTGCAGTCGCCGAGCGAGCCGGGTTGATGCCTTTTTCATAGCGGCCGGATGCTTCGGAGCGAAGGCCTAGACGGCGGGACGTGCGACGAATGGAAGCGCTGTCGAACACGGCGGATTCGAGGAACACGTTTTTCGTTTCTTCCGTCACTTCGGAATCAAGACCGCCCATGACGCCCGCAATGCAGGAAGGCCCGTTTGCGTCGCAAATCATCAGCGTATTCGAATTCACTTCGCGTTCCTGGCCGTCCAGCGTCGTGAAAGTATCACCGTCTTTCGCACGGCTGCAAATCAAGCTGTGGCCGGCGATTTTATCGTAATCGTAGGTGTGAAGCGGCTGGCCGAATTCGAGCATGACGTAATTGGCCGCGTCGACGACATTATTAATCGGACGAATGCCGTTGCTGCGAAGACGATCCTCAATCCATTCCGGCGAGCGACCGATTTTGACATTTTCCAAAAGGCGTCCGCAGAAACGTTTGCACATCGACGGATCTTCGATGGAAACAAAGCCGCGACCGGCAAAAGGTTCTCCCTCTTCTTTGACGGAAACTTCCGGCAGCGTGATTTTCCGATTGAAAATGCCGCCGATTTCCTGTGCGAGACCGATCATGGAGAAACAATCCGCGCGATTCGGCGTGAGTTCAAATTCGAAAATCACGTCATCCAAATCGTAGAGTTTCGTAAATTCAATCCCAATCGGCGTAGTTTCCGGCAAAATCATAATGCCTTCTTTTTCCACGCCCGGGAAAAGGAACGGATCGATGCCGAGTTCACCGGCCGAGCACATCATGCCCGCCGACGCGACGCCGCGAAGCGCCGAGGCGTGAATTTCCGTATCCCCCATCGCAAGGCCGCCCGGTTTGGAAGCGTCATGCTTCGCCGGGACATGCGCGCCGTCCAATGCGACCGGCACAATTTGACCGACGGCGACATTGGAAGCGCCCGTCACGATTTGAATCGGATTTCCTTTTTCGCCGCAATCCAATTGGCATACGACGAGATGCGTCGCATCCGGATGTTTTTCAATCGAAAGAATTTTGCCCGTATAAACGCCGGAAATGCCCGCGCCGGGATAGATGACATGCTCGACGGGAATTCCGTCCACCGTCAAAATTTCCGCCATTTCTTCGGGATCCAGACCCTTGATATCGACGAGGGTCCCCAACCATTTCAGTGATGCATTCATTTTGTTTCCTCCCTCATCAGAATTGTTTCAAAAATCTCATATCGTTTTCATAGAAAAGACGCAGATCGTCGATGCCGTACATCAACATCGCGATGCGTTCGATGCCGAGGCCGAAGGCAAAGCCGGTGACTTTATCGGGATCGTAATTGTTGAGCGTCAACACATTCGGGTGCACCATGCCGCAGCCCAAAATTTCCAGCCATTCATCCGCATTCGTTTCTCCGTGCATGCGAGAAGCAAAGGAAATATCGACTTCGGCCGACGGTTCCGTAAAGGGGAAATAGCTGGCGCGGAAACGAATTTTCGTATCGGAGCCGAAAAGTTCTTTGAGGAACACTTCGAGAGTCCCCTTCAAATCGGAGAAAGTAATGCCGCGATCGACGACGAGGCCTTCCACCTGATGGAAAACCGGCGAATGCGTCGCATCATTGTCCCAGCGGAATACTTTCCCCGGCGCGATGATACGAATCGGCGTATTCGGCTCGCGGCTCTGGAGCGTGCGCGCCTGCACCGGAGACGTATGCGTGCGCAGAAGGAAATTCATATTCTGTGTCAGGTAGAAAGAATCCTGCATGTCGCGCGCCGGATGATCCGCGGGAAGATTGAGGCAATAGAAATTATAATAATCCTGCTCAATTTCCGGGCCTTCCTCGACGGAATAGCCCATCCGCATAAATGTATCCATAATCACGCGAAGCGCTTTATTGAGCGGATGAATATGGCCGGCCTGGTGGTGACGGGCCGGAAGCGTGATATCGATTTTTTCTTCTTCAATGCGCTTGGCCAGGCGTATCGCTTTGAGTTCTTCTTCTTTACCCTCAATGGCGGCTTCCATCGCGCCGCGCACCGTATTGGCAAGCGCCCCCATGACCGGACGTTCTTCGGGCGACAAATCCTTCATGCCGCGCAGAATGAGCGTTAATTTCCCTTTTTTACCGAGATAGGCCACCTTGGCATCTTGGAGCGATTTTTCATCGCCGCACGATTGAATGCGTCCCGTCGCTTCCGCCAGCAGCGCATCCAACTCCTGTTTCATTTGATTTTCCATACAATCCTCCCATCCGAAAGATTCTAATAAAAAAACCGTCCCCATTCGAGGGGCGGAATAGTCCGCGGTACCACCCTGATTTAGCACTCAAGGAAACACACCGGTTTCTCGCACCTTAACGCGGCCGACGTCTGCCCTACTCCGTTCAGACAGATACTCCGAAGTGAACACCGTTTCCCTCCGCCGCCCGCTTACACCGACCGCGGGCTCTCTGTGAAGTTTCGGGAAATTTCCTCTTCTTCATCGCATTTATGACAGATATTATAACACGCATGGGAAACACGCGCAAATTTTCACGCGCCGTGGATGGGAAGAAAAAATTGTGTTACAATAAACGAAAACAACAAGGGCGGAGAAACGTCCGGGAAAGGAAATTATCATGGAAGAAACTCAGAACCAAAATCAGGAAATGTATCACATCGATTTTATGCGCACGCTGTGGCAGAATACGTATCGCGGCACTGTATTCGATTATATGGATCGTTACATCGCGACGATTCGCATGATTTTCGGCGTACCGATCGATCGCGAAGAATTACCGGAAAATGCGCCGGTCGTCGCTCCCCTCATCACGGTCCTCGTCGAAGATACGATTTTGGAACCGGTCGATATCATCGATTTTGAAACGGTGATGTCCCGTCTCATCGTCAAAAAAGCATCGAGCGCGGAATTCCGTCCCGACCGCTGCATGTTCTTCTACCCCTCCCCGGCGGAAGCTTTAGAAAATAAACTGCAGGCGGACGCCGGCAAAACAAATTAATTCGGACGAAAAAATTTCCCCGTCACATCATGGCGACGGGGAAATTTTTTTGTTTCCTGATTATTTCAATCTTTCCGCGATTTTTTCGATGATGACGTGTCCGAGTTCTTCTTTCGTCATGATCGGGAATTGTTCCATCGTGTGATCTTTGTACAAAATGCTGGCGATATTCGTCGCGACATTGAAACCGGCGCCTTCCGCACTGACATCGTTTGCGACGAGCATGTCGAGATTTTTGCGCGCGAGTTTCGCTTTGCCGTGCTCGATGACATCATTCGTTTCCGCCGCAAAACCGACCAAGAATTGCGATTTCTTTCTTTCGCCGAGTCCGAAAAGAATATCCGGATTGAGCGTGAGATGAATATCCAAAGAATCGTTCGCCTCTTTTTTGATTTTTTGCGAGGCCGATGTAAGCGGACGATAATCGGAAACGGCGGCCGCCATAATCGCGATATCGCAATCATCGTAGAGCGCATCCATTTCCCGTTTCAAATCGCGTGCATCCTGCGCGTAGACAATTTTCACGCCTTCCGGCACGGGAAGTTCCGTCGTACAGGAAACGAGCGTCACATCCGCATCTTCCATGGCTGCGGCGCGCGCAATGGCGTATCCCATTTTTCCGCTGGAACGGTTTCCGATATAACGGACGGGATCGATATTTTCCTTCGTCCCGCCGGCGCTGACGATGACTTTTTTCCCGGCGAGCAAATGCTTTCCGTACAGCGCTTTTTCGAGCGCGGCCAGAATCACTTCCGTCTTGGGATAGCGGCCTTTCCCATTTGTATGGCAGGCCAGATGTCCGCATTCCGGCTCGACGATGATGTATCCCAGCGTGGCAAGTTTCTTCAAATTTTCCTGCACAACGGGATTTTCATACATATTCGTATTCATGGACGGTACGAAAATGACAGGCGCTTTTGTCGCCATGACGGTAGTCGTCAGCATATCGTCGGCAATACCGTTTGCGATTTTTCCGATGACATTGGCCGTAGCCGGCGCAATGATGAAAGCATCCGCGCGGGTCGCAAGCGCAATATGCGCCACATCCCAATTCGTGATATGAGAAAACATATCGACGGCAACTTCATGCCCCGACAGTTCGCCGAATGTAATCGGGGACACAAGTTTCGTCGCGTGTTCCGTCATAATGCAGCGGACATCCGCCCCGCTCTGACGAAGACGACTGGTGAGCTCGC
>CAVJQK010000057.1:4992-7465 GCA_963651795.1 Erysipelotrichaceae bacterium
GCTTTATACGCCGCAATGCCGCCGCTGATACCGAGAACAATGTTTTTTTGTTCAAACATAGAAAAGACTCCTATTTCGGAAACCCGAAAAAATTTCAATCCGCAAATCTCTCACGTTTCCGATTCGCAGGGAATTTCTTTATTGATATATTGGCGAAACACGCGCTGTATTTCGTGCTCATTCCGAGATAATTTGCATTTTTCCGCCTCGATGATGGCACTCACTTTGGAAACGGCGTCTTCGAGCACATCATTCACCACGATGTAATCGTATTGATGCGCCTGGCTGAGCTCTTCGGTAATTTGCGCCAACCGATTTTGAATCACTTCTTCGGAATCGGTGCCGCGATCGTGAATGCGGCGGGACAAAATTTCCAGAGACGGCGGGACGATGTAGACGAAAACGCCCTTGGGGTACCGTTTCTTGACTTGCATGGCGCCCTGAATATCGATTTCCAAAAGGACGGATTTCCCTTCGGCGATTTTATCCAGGACATATTTTTTCGGCGTGCCGTAGTAATGATTGTACACATTGGCATATTCGAGAAACGCATCTTCGGCAATCAGTTTCTCAAATTCTTCGTCGGTGCGGAAATAGTAACTGATGCCTTCCTTTTCCCCGTTCCGCGGCGCGCGAGTCGTCATGGACGTGGAATATTCCAAATCGGTGTAGATTTTCCGAATGGCTTCGCAAATGGTGCCTTTCCCCGCGCCGGAGGGCCCGGAAATGACGAGCAATACGCCTTCGTCTTTTTGATCTCGATTCATTTGTCCTCCTCGTCTTTTTCCATCGCTTTTTCAATCAAAGAATCGCGCTCGGAAAGACGATGCGAAATCGTTTCCGGCTGGACGGCGGAAAGCAAAATCTGCCCGCTGTCCATGATGAGTACAGAACGTGTTTTACGCCCGTACGTCGCGTCAATCAGGTCTCCGCGCTCTCTGGATTCCTGAATCATACGCTTAATCGGTGCCGATTCCGGACTGATGATGGCCATGATGCGCGAAGCGGACGCCATGTTTCCGAAACCGATATTGATCAATTGAAACGCCATGCACTTTCCTCTCTTTCTCCCTGAAAATCATGAAACCGAAGAAATTTATTATTATTCCAAATTTTGTACCTGTTCCCTGATTTTTTCCAATTCCGTCTTGAGGACGATAACATCATTCACGACGTCCGTTTCTCCCGCTTTGGAGCCAAGCGTATTGACTTCGCGATTGAGTTCCTGCAACAGAAAATCGAGTTTCCGTCCGACTTCACCGCCCGCCGCCAGCGTGTCCCGGAATTGGCCGATATGACTTTTGAAACGAACGAGCTCTTCCGTGTAATCCGTTTTTTCCGAATACAGGGCGACTTCCTGCAAAATGCGTCCTTCGTCGATTTCCGTATGAAGATCGCCCAAAAGTTTGGCAATACGCTCGCGAAGACGCGTTTCATAAGCGGCCTCCACGTTTTGCTGCGACGCTTTGAGCGTTTCCAGTTTCCCGGCCAGAAAATCGAGCCGCGCGGACAAATCTTCTTTGAGATGCTCCCCTTCGCGGCGGCGCATGTCAAGCAACGCGGAAACGGCACCTTCCACCACCTCCGAAATGAGCGGTATCAGGCTTTCTTCCGAAGCGCGTTCCTCCGTCACTTCAATAAAGGAAACGGGCATGTGCAGCAGATCGCGCAATTCGATTTTTCCTTTTTTGATTTCTTTCCGTTTCCGAATATCGGAAAGGATGTCGATGTATGAATCGAGAAGCGCCGCATTGACCGTCGTTTCCGATTTCTTTCCGGCTTCGCCGCGCGTAAAAGAAATGTTCAAATTCACTTTTCCGCGTGCCAGATTTTTCTTGATGATCGTCCGAGCCGCATCATCGGCAGCGGCCGGAATGTCACCGCGTATATTGATTTCGAGGAAACGACTGTTCACCGATTTGATTTCGGCCGTCACCGTCCCGATATCTCCCACGGCCTGTGCGCGGCCGTATCCCGTCATACTTGTAATCATAAGTCGATATCTCCTTCAAAAACTTTTTCGGCGGGTCCCGTCATGAAAACACGGCCGCCCGGTTCCCACGAAACCGTAAGCGTGCCGCCGTCCAAAATCAATTTTGCTTCTTTTTCGATACGTCCGTTCAATACGGCCGCCACACCCGTCGCGCACGATCCCGTCCCGCAGGCGAGCGTCACCGCGGCGCCGCGTTCCCAGACGCGCATCCGAAGCGTTTTTGCATCGATTTGTTTCACAAATTCCACATTCACCTTTTTGGGGAAATGCGGATCCTTTTCAATCGCAGGGCCGAAAGTCGTCAGTGCTTCATCGGAAATGTCATCCGTGAAAATGACGCAATGAGGATTTCCCATGGAAACGCAAGTCACGGTAAACGTCCGCTCCAAAGAAGCGACGGAAAGCGGCGCCGAAATAATCCGGCCCTCTCCCAATCCCGCCGTCGGAATTTCGTCGGCTTCCAAAATCGGAGCGCCCATA
>CAVJQK010000058.1:0-7460 GCA_963651795.1 Erysipelotrichaceae bacterium
GCTTCGCGGCTCGTCTGACCGTCTCACAGTCTCATAGTCTTTGCACTTTGCACTTCCCCTTCCCTCTTTACTCTTCCCACACAAAAAGCCTCCGCTTTAGCGGAGGCTTTTATAGATGGTTATAAAAATATTATTTTTTATGTCCGACGTCTTCTTCGCGAATGAGGCCGAGGTAGATTTGGGCTATGATCCAGGCAACGTAGTCGTCGACGGGTTCTTTGACTTCGCGAAGGCCTTCGGGCAGAAATTTGGCGAGGCCTTTGGCGGGGTGATCTTGTTTCCAGCGGGCTTCTCCCATTTCTGTGGTGTATTTTTCGTTCACGAGTGCAATGGGAATTCCAAAATGTTTCTCCGCAAAAAATTTTTCGAGGCGCCGTTTCATTTCTTTGTGATGGGTGCCGTTTCCGAGGACGAGGACGCGCGGGGGTTCGTTTCCGAAAATTTCGGCAAGTTCCGTTTCCAATTTTTCCGTCGAAATGATTTTTTTGGAAACGCAGGCGCCGTCTTCGGAAACGAGGGCAAATCCGGTCTTTTCGCTTCCGGGGTCAATGGCTGCTATCATTTGGGAATGACTTTCACGGTGATGACGACGGGCCCTTCGGTGGTGGTGTCGCGTTTGGCGACGGCGCGCAGGATGCAGCGGCCGGAAAGGTCATGGACTTGCTGGATGACGTCGAGCATTTCGCGGGTGTCGAGTTCGCCGACGTCGCCGGTGATGGGATCGGGAAGTACGCCTTTTTCCTGCGATGTTTTATTGACGTCTTTGAGGAAACGCAGGACTTTCATGTCGAGGTTTTGGAAATTTTCGTATTCGGTGATGTCTTTTTCGAGGACGGTTTGTCCTGCTTTGAAGACGGTGAGGTTGTCGTGAATGTCGAAGGTGACGACGGCAGATTCTCCGAGGATGATGTTTCCGGCCGCGACGATGCGGATGAGTTTGGGTTGGGTGATGCCGGTGATTTCGTTCACGGCTTTTTCGAAGTCTTCTTGGGGCACGCGGACGAGGACGGTTTTCTTATCCTGTACGTTCAGACGCTCGCAGAGGGCGCCGTTGATGTCGTTCAAAATGCTGGCGAGGACACGGGCCGCGGTGTCGTGGTCCATGTTGTCTTCGACGACGGCGGTATTGATGATTTGGCCGGCGCGGAAAATGACGGTGCCTTCGCGGATGGCGGAGATGCTGCCGATGAGGATTTCTTTTTCTTCGTTCAGTTTATCGATATTGGCGGTGAGTTCGGATTTCGTTTCTTCGAGGGCTTTGATTTCGGCGGCCGAGGTATTGATGTCGGCTTTGGCTTTTTCGTAGGCTTCTTGAACAAGCGAAAGCTGCTCGCGCGCGTTGTTTCTCTGGTTTTCGACTTGTGCGAGTTCTTCACCGATGGTGTCCATGCGGTGGTTCATGGTTGCTATTTCTTTGTTTTTCTCGTCCAGAAGTTGCTGTCCGTGCTCCAGTGCTTTGTTCTTTTTTTCGATTTCTTCGGTGAGTTGGTCCATTTCGACATGTAATTTGGAGAGGCCGAAGAGGGCGACACGCACGTTTTCATTGAGCACAGCCATGGTGGCGACGGTGAGGCATGAAATGAGGGTGCCGGATACGATGGTGATGATGACGGAGGAGTATTTCGGCCGAAGTCCGAAGACGGTGAGCCGTTTCTTTCCGACTTTGGATCCTATCCGATCGCCCAGGAAGGCGATGAGTCCGCCCATGGCCATGAGGACGAGGATGACGGATAATCCGATAAACATGATGATCCTCTCTTATTTGGAAATTCGTCTCACGAGAAGGATGCTGACGATGATGGCGATGATGTTAGGTATCCAGACGGCGAGTTCCGGAATAATGGCATGACTACGGCCGAGAGATCCGGAAAGTGTCATAATGGCGTAGTAGAAGAAGATGACAACGACGGAAATGCCAAAGCCAACCGAAGACGAGCGTTGTTTCTGCACACCCAGCGGAGAGCCCATGAGGGCGAAGATAAAGCTGGCGAAAGGCAAACTAAAACGTTGCTGGATTTCCATATCGTAAGTCGCGGTATCTTCGTGAGCCGTACGGAGAAGTTTCCTTTCTTCGTTAAGCTCGCGAATCGTCATTTCATCAAGGTTTTTCTGAGTTTTAACAATATCTTGCGGCCGAGAGGCGTATGGGATGGTCTGTTCTTCAAAATTCAAAAGATGTTCGGTTCCGTCTTCCCCAAGTTCGTAGACGGTGCCGTTTTTAATGTACCAGGTACCGCCTCGCCATTCGGCATAGGGGGCTTTTTCGACGCGGACAACTTGATCTTTTTCGAATTCCTGGATAGTGATGTTATTGAGTTTCCTCGTGGCATCATCATAGTTTCTGGCATAAAGAAGATGTTCAATCTGCCCGGCCTGTACATCGCGGATGACAACGTGGTCGACGGAGGCGGGTTTCATATTTCTTTGTACTTCTTCGCGAACGATGCGGGAATATTCATTATTCGTCCAGGGGACGACGTATTCATTGAAAGCGACGGTCGCAATACTCAGGCAAAATGCCATGATAAAAATAGGCATACCGAGGCGCACGAAACTTTGACCGGAGGTACGCATGACGATGAGCTCGCTTGAGGATGACAGCCGCGAGAAGCACATAAGGGAACCCAAAAGGACGGCCATCGGAAACGTATACACGACGATGCGCGGAATAGCCAGAATGAAAAGTTTCATGGCCGCGACGGGGGATGCTCCGTATTTAGTGATGAATTCCGCCACTTTAAGTAGGGTATCGGATCCGACGAATATCGCCGTGAAGGCTGCGATGCCGAATAAAAACGGGGCAAGGAATTCTTTCAATATGTATTTGTCCAGAATACGCATCGGAATTCCCTCCTCTCTTGTTGGAATGTCATAAGCTGAAATTTTCTCCGAGGTAATATTTTTTGGCTACGGGGTTGTGCGCGACTTCATCGGATGTGCCGGAAAGGAGAATTTTCCCTTCGGACAGGATGTACGCGCGATCGACGATGCGCAATGTCTCGCGGACATTGTGGTCGGTGATGAGTATCCCGATATTATGCTCTTTGAGTTGCAAAATCATGTGCTGAATGTCTTCGACGGCAAGCGGATCGACGCCGGCGAAAGGTTCATCCATCAAAATGAAAGCGGGATCCAACGTGAGGGATCTGGCAATTTCAACGCGACGCCGCTCCCCGCCGGAAAGAGCGCTTCCCATCGTGTCTTTGACGTGGGTGATATGAAATTCTCCGAGCAGAAACTCGGCTTTTTCGTTTCTTTCCGCCGGCGTCATGTCCGTCCGCGTTTCCAAAAGGGATATCAAATTTTCCCACACAGTCATTTTGCGGAAAATGGATGCTTCCTGCGGCAAATAACTGATGCCGAAACGATGTCTTTCGTGAATGGGCATACCGGAAAGGGATGTGCCGTCCACGGTGACGTCGCCTTCATCGGGATTGATGATGCCGACAATCATGTAAAATGTCGTGGTCTTGCCGGCGCCGTTCGGTCCCAAAAGTCCGACGACGCTCCCCTGCCCGACCTCGATATTGACGTCATTCACGACGGTGCGAAGTCCGTAGCGTTTGACGAGATGATGCGTTTCTATTAACATAGCGCTCCTCCCGGATTACTTTCCGGACGTATTCGTGATGACAAGGGTGCTCCGGCCGTTCGTCTTGACCAGATTGTTTTCCGCCGTGAAGACGAGCTCCGGCCCTTCAAAAGTATTGCCGTTCTGCGTCGCGCGCGCATTTCCCGTCAATACGACTTTGCCGTCCTCTCGGTCCGGCGTCTTCGTATACACGGCATTATCGCCGTAGCCGACGATATTGTGCGCACTGCTTTCGAAATTCACGCCGCCCGAAGCTTCCATGTAAATTTGCTTCGCATTTCCTTCAATATGCGGCGCCGTCATTTGACCGTCCGGCGTTGCCACAAATCCGTTTCCTTCCACGAGCCCGTAGCCCGTTTCCGAATTATAGGAAACGTAATCCCCGCGAAGCGTGCGCCCGTTTTCCGCATCATACGCGTAGACGCCGCCCGTGCCGGTGACCGTCTTATCTTGAGAAACATGAATCGTTTCCGCATCCATGGTGCTGCTTCCCTTTTGATAATGCACAGACCCCGTGAGATAGGCCGAACGATCGTCAAAACGATATTCGCCGTGATCGCCCGTCACCGTCTCGCCGTCGCTTCCGTGAATGACGACATGCCCCGTCGCCGTGGCCACTTTCGTTTTTCCGTTGTACGTCAGCACATCGGCCGTAATATCCTCTGCGGAAACCGCGCCGCCCGCCAATACGGCGAGCACCGCCGCCCCTGCCAAAATCATCCGTTTCACAGCATTCTCCTTTTCGAACATCAATGCGCACCCTCCAATTTCCGAAGTTTCGCATTCCCCTTCGCTTTCATGGTTTCCAATACGCGATCCGCCTCGAAAGAATCGGCCGAAAGCTCTTTTCCTTCATGCGTAATCGTGAAATGCTTATCCGTCGAAAGCTTTTGCGTCTTTCCGTCGTACGTGAGATTTTCCGCGGAAAGCTCCACGCCGTCCGACGTCTTCCCGCGCACTTCGCCTTCCAGATACACCGTCTTTTCATTGCGGGATATCTTTCCGCGCTTCGCTTTCACGGTAAATTCCATATTATTATCTTTGAAATACCCCTCCACATCCTCACATGTCGCGGTATTTTTATCACCGCCGATGCTGACGCTCCCGGCTTTCAATTTCCAAATGACATTTCCCTTTTGCGTTTCCTGCATTTCGGAATTCGAAAGCACCATGAGCGGCGCATCGGACTTCTCCCCGCCGAATCCGAAACTGCTTCGAAACAGAAACACGATGCCCAAAATGAGGACGACAACGACACCGATGACAATATGCGATTTTTTAATCATCGGTTTCCTCCTTCCTCATCCGTACCCACATCTCGATATCCTCCGGTTTCGTCCAGAATAAATGCTGGAACCACATCCAATCCGTGGGATATTCTTTAATGAAATTTTCCATCACCGTCGCCATGCGCTGCGAATTTTTCACAAGCTCCTCATCCGCATTTTCGCATGTCTCGTATGAAAACGGCGCCCCGATATGAATCACATGCCCGCGTCCGCCCGGATTTCTCGTGATGAAAATCGGCAAAATCGGCGCGTGGAATTTCTTTGCGAAAATCGCCGGCCCCTGCGGAAACGAAAACGTTCGATTCATGAAATGCACCGGAATCCCGTGCTCCCCACCGTCTTTATCGGAGAGGAACCCCAGAATATCATTCCGTTTCATGGCCCGGGCCGCCGCAATCATTTCATAGCCGCCCGTCCCCGTGAGAAAAATATGCTGCCCCGATTTCTCGCGGTATTCATTAATGATACGCATGAGCGCGTCATCCTTTTGTTTTTTTGCAATCGCCGATGTGGGAAACCCGTGAAGCGCGACGCCGGCCCCCAGCCATTCCCAATTTCCGATATGCGCCGTGAGCCCGACGATTCCGCGCCCCTCGGCAAACGCCGCTTCCAAATATTCGGGATGATCGATCGTAATGTAATCGTCGATGTGATCCTTCGCCGCCACCAGCCGCGGCACATACAGCATCTCCATGACGGACATGCCGATATTTTCGTACACATTTTGAAGAATGCGCTCCGCTTCCGGCCGCTCAATCGTGAGCCCGCTCATCAATTGAGAAATTCCGCGCTCACGTTGCTTTTTGATGCGATTCATGACAGCGGGGCCGAGGAAACGCCCGAAAGCGAGCACTTTATCGTAAGACAAAGCGCAAATCAGGCGACTTACCCCTTTCAAAAACGCATACCGCAGCGAACTCGACATAAGCACTCCTCATACCATCGAAATGTATATCCCGTTTCCTTTTCGGAAACCGATTTCTCCATTAAAAATTTTCCGTCTTATTGACGGACGGGCTCCGCGCTCCCGTTTCCGAGAAACGATTGCAGCCCCTCATCGAAACGATGTTCCCGTTTCAATATTTCCTCAATAAAATCGCGCGCCGCCCCGTATCCGGCTCGATGTGCGGAAACGAAATCCGCAGCTGCCCGATTCTCTTCCGTCGCATCTGCGGGACTTCCGGAAAACCCGACCCGTTTCATCAAAGCCAAATCATTCCAATCGTCGCCGAAATACGCGACTTCTTCCCAGGAAACGCCGTGACGCGCCATGAGCTCTTCCATGACGGACACTTTATCGGACACTTTCATCTGGCAGAAATGCAAATGCAAATCGGCCGTGCGACGCATCACGATGGGAGACGTGCGCCCCGTAATGACGCCGACAATGTATCCCATCCGGACGGCCAGCGAAAGGCCCAGCCCATCACGCGCGGAAAACCCTTTGACGGATTCTCCCTCCGCATTCATATAAATCGTACCGTCCGTGAGACTGCCGTCCACATCGAAAGCGATTAACCGAATTGCCATCACACGACTCCCTGCCGCAGCAAATCCGTCACATGAATCATGCCGACGGCGCGTCCCTCATCGTCCACGACAGGAAGGACCGTAATCGGATGCGGCTTATGCTCATCCATTAAATGCAGCGCTTCCGCCGCCAATTTATCCTTCGTAATCACGGCGGGGTGCTTCGTCATCACACGCGCCACCGGTTCATTCAAAAATTCCGTACCGCTTTTCAGCCCGCGCCGGACATCTCCGTCCGTCATCAGCCCGCAAAGTTTCCCGTTTCCGTCAATCACATTCACCGCGCCGAGGCCCTTATCCGTCATGACGAAAAGCGCATCCTTCACCGTCGCTTTTTCATCCAGAATCGGATGATCGTCGCCCTTGTGCATCACCATCTCCACCGTGAGAAGGAGACGTTTCCCCAAAGATCCTCCCGGATGGAAAATCGCAAATTTATCCGCCGTGAAATGATTATCTTCCATGAGCGCGATCGCGAGAGCATCTCCCAGCGCTAGAGCCGCCGTCGTCGAGCTCGTCGGCGCCAGACCCAAACTTCCCGCTTCATGCGAAACGCCCGCATCCAGCACGACATCCGCATTTTTCGCCAGCGTAGACTCCGTCTTTCCCACCACCGCGATCAGTTTTGCGCCGATGCGACGGAGCGACGGCAGAATCGCGAGCACCTCACCCGTTTCCCCGCTGTTCGAATACGCAATCACCACATCGCGATCCGTCACCATGCCGAGATCCCCGTGAATCGCTTCGGCCGGATGCACGAAAAAAGCCGGTGTGCCCGTCGAGGCCATCGTCGCCGCCGTCTTCCTGGCAATATGCCCGGATTTTCCCATTCCCGTCAGAATGACGCGGCCATCCGATTCCTCAATCAAAGAAACCGCCCGATCAAAACGTTCATCCAATTTATCAATCAAAGCCGCGACCGCTTCCGATTCCTCCGAAAGCACCTTCGCCGCGATTTCCCGTACGGACATCTCCACACCGCCTTCGCAACCGTTTTCATTTCCAAAATTAAGGCGCACAAAACACACCTTCTTTACATTATACTATAG
>CAVJQK010000059.1:0-7449 GCA_963651795.1 Erysipelotrichaceae bacterium
TTTTTGTTTCGGAACATCAAAAGGAAAAATATTTTAATTTTCCCTATTGACCTTTTGATTTTCCGTATTATACTGTAATCAATAAGACGAAATGAAGGTGACGACGATGAGGAGTCAAGTAAAAAATCAAATGAATCATCAAAACAAATTTCAAAATAATCATCAGGTCAAAAAAGAATGGAGGAGGCACTATGTTTAGAGTCAATGAAAGAAACCCGCTGTCGGATCGGATTGAAGATTTTATTTTGCGCGAGCTGTATAAGCAGGCGGAGCCGATGGTGGTGCTGAGCCGCAAGGATATCGCGGAAAAAATGGAATGTGCGCCTTCTCAGGTGACTTATGTCATCAATACGAGATTCACGCCGAATGCGCAATTTGTCGTGGAGTCCCGCCGCGGGATGAACGGTTTCATCCGTATCGCCGTACGCGGCGCGCAGCAACAGCGGCGGCAACAACCGGCGGCGGAGCCGGCAAGACCCGTTTCCACCGGGGCCGACCTTCACAGAAATAATGTGGCGGCGGCGCTCAATCAATATTTCAATCGTCTGTCCGCATCCGGAATGGTGACCATGCGGGAATGCATGTTGATGAGAAATTTATTGGAAGTGATGCTTTCGTTCACGCCGGAGAATCGGTGGGAGGAAGCGGCACAAACGGCGACGGAGCGTATCGGTCGCACGATTAGGGAGGGAAAATAAAATGATTTGCGAATCTTGTCATAAAAATGAAGCAACTGTCTTTTTGCGGCAGTCGATAAACGGAAATTGTACCGAAAAACATCTTTGCGCGGATTGCGCGAAAAAGGAGCATGTCATGGATCGGGTGCCGTTTTCCGGATTTGAGGATTTCGGCGGACGGAATTTTTCGGAAACGTTCGGAAACATGGAGCGCCTGATGGATCGGATGTGGAAGGAGCCGTTTTCCGCTTTTTCGGAGCTGCCTTTCGGCGGGCTTCGGGATGCGGAGAGACCGGCGGAGTACGGCGCGCTCCGCGAAGGTTTGTCTCCGTTTTATAAAAACGAGGAAACGAAGAAACCGGAAGAAAAATCGGAACCTTTGACGAAAGAACAAAAAGACGCGCAGGAATTGGCGGATCTCAAAAGCAAATTGGCGGATTTGGTCGCCGCGGAGCGTTTCGAAGAAGCGGCCAAGGTGCGTGATGAAATCAAAAGTCGGGAAAAATAAGTATCCCGAAAAGGAAGGAATGATTCTTTATGATGGAAGACAGATATACGGAAAGCGTGAAAAACGCTTGGAAATATGCGCAGACGGCGGCGGCCAAGCTCGGTCACGATGCCGTCGGCACGGAGCATTTGCTCTTGGGCGTCGCGCATGAAAAAGAATCCGGCGGCGGGCAGGTGCTCGCGATGCTGGGGGTCACGGAAGAGGCGGTGCAGCGTATTTTGGATACGGCGGCGCGGCAGCCTTTCTTCGATACGGCGGGCGTCTATGCGTCGCCTCGGGTAAAACGCGTCCTGGAAATGGCAGTCGAGGAAGCAAACGAGCTCGGAAACCGCTATGTCGGGACCGAGCATGTCCTCTTGGCGCTTATTCGCGAAGGCGGCACGGCGCTTCACATTTTGCAACATTTCGGCGTGACACAGCAGAATTTGCAGGCGGCGTTTTCGCAAATTCTCTCCGGCGACGGTGCCGCAAAAGGGCAGAAGGATGAAGCGCTCGGGGATCTTTCGGATTTTGCGATTGATTTAAATGAGCGGGCGCGGCAGGGAAAAATCGATCCCGTCATCGGAAGAAGTGACGAAATCGGCCGCGTGATTCAGATTTTGTCCCGCCGCAGCAAAAACAATCCGGTTCTCATCGGGGAGCCGGGCGTCGGGAAAACGGCAATTGCCGAAGGCCTCGCGCAGCGGATTGTCGAAAACGATGTGCCGGAAGTTTTGAAAAATTGCAAGATTATTTCCCTCAATATGTCTTCGGTCGTCGCGGGGACGCAATATCGCGGGCAGTTTGAGGAACGGCTGAAAAAAGTCATCGACGAAGTGAAGAAACACAGCGATTGGATTCTTTTCGTCGATGAAATTCATACACTGGTCGGTGCGGGTGCGACGGAAGGCGCCATGGATGCGGCCAATATCATGAAACCGGCTCTCGCGCGCGGCGAACTTCGCTGCATCGGCGCGACGACGCTCAAAGAATACAAGAAATACATCGAAAAAGATGCGGCATTGGAACGTCGTTTCCAGCCGGTCAAAGTCGGAGAGCCGACGCCGGCAGAAGCTATCGAAATTTTAAAAGGCCTGCGCGATCGCTACGAAGCGTTTCATAAAGCCAAAATCACCGATGAAGCTATCGATAGCGCCGTTGAGCTCTCCAATCGATACATCACGGATCGTTTCCTGCCGGATAAAGCCATCGACGTCATTGATGAGGCGGCGGCAAAACTTCGGATGGAAGCGGGCTCGACGCCGGAAGGCATTCGCGAAAAAGAAAAGGAACTCGCCCGCGTGCTGAAGGAAAAAGAAGAAGCCGTGTCCGCGCAGAATTTCGAACGGGCGGCCGTTCTCCGCGATGAAGCGCGGAAACTCACGTCCGAAATGGATGATTTGAAGAAAGAATGGAAGGGCGCCGATCCGGATCACCTCGTCGTGACGCAGGAAGATGTGGCGGAAGTCGTCTCCAAATGGACGGGCGTTCCGCTCAAAAATTTGCAGACGACGGATGCCGAGCGTCTCCTTCATTTGGAAGACGAATTGCATAAACGCGTCATCGGGCAGGAAGAAGCCGTGACGGCCGTCGCGAAAGCGATTCGCCGGGCGCGCGCCGGTATGAAAGATCCGCATCGTCCGATCGGCTCCTTCCTCTTCCTGGGCTCGACGGGCGTCGGGAAAACGGAGCTTGCCAAAGCCTTGGCCGAATCGCTTTTCGGAAGCGAAAAGAGCCTCATTCGTTTCGATATGTCCGAGTACATGGAGAAACATGAAGTGTCGCGTCTCGTCGGGGCGCCTCCCGGATACGTCGGCTACGAAGAAGGCGGCCAGCTGACCGATCGCGTCCGCAGAAATCCCTACAGCGTCATTCTCTTTGATGAAGTGGAAAAAGCGCACGCCGATTTCTTCAATATGCTGCTCCAGGTGCTGGATGACGGACGCCTGACGGACGGCCAGGGTCGCACGGTCGATTTCACAAATTGCGTCATCATCATGACGAGCAATTTGGGCTCGGCGCATCTCAAAGACCAAATGAATAAAATGGGTTTCCGCACGGGAGAAACGACGGATGTGCCGGATTTCGAGCAGACGAAGAGTATTATCATGGATGATGTGAAACGGACGCTGCGCCCGGAATTCATCAATCGAATCGATGAAATTCTCGTCTTCCGCCCGCTGACGGACGAAAATCTGCACGATATCGTGAAACTTCTGCTCTCTTCGGTGCAGAAGAAACTGGAACACTTCAAAGTGACACTCGATGTGACCGATGCGGCCGTCGAACACCTCATTCACGAGGGCAGCGATTTCGCCTTCGGTGCGCGTCCTTTGAAACGGACAATCCAGCGCGATATGGAAGATGAAATTTCCGAACTTCTGCTGAAAGGCGAGCTCAAAGAAAATACGACGCTTTGCGTGGACGCCAAAGATGACAAATTGACATTTACCGTGAAATAATCGGAAAGACGCCGAGGTTTCCTCCCCCTCCCCGGCGTCTTTTTTTGTGCCGTTTTTCATGGTATACTGAAAAAGATTTCAAAAGAATTTTCCGGAAACGGGAAAGGGAACGGATATGATTATTTTGGCGTCGAATTCGCCCAGGCGAAAAGACATTTTGACGGAAATGGGACTCACATTTACGATTATCCCGTCCGCCTATGAGGAAGACAATACAAGGAAACTGACGCCTGCGGCTCTGACGGAAATGCAGGCGCGGGGGAAAGCCGAAGATGTCGCGCGGCGCGTTTCCGAAAACGATATCGTCATCGGCGCGGATACCGTTGTCGTCTTGGACGGGGAGGTCATCGGGAAACCGAAGGACGAGGCCGATGCGGCCGAGATGCTTCGGAAACTTTCCGGGCGGACGCACAGCGTCGTGACCGGCGTTGCCGTCGTTTCCAAAGGGAAAACGAAAAGCGGCACGGAGGAAACGAAAGTGACGTTTCGCACGCTCACCGATGCGGAAATCGTTTCCTATATCAAAACGGGGGAGCCGATGGACAAAGCGGGCGCGTATGCGCTGCAGGGGATCGGCGGAAAATTTATCGCCGCTGTTTCGGGATCTCGCTCCAATGTGATTGGGCTTCCGAAAGATTTGACGGCGAAATTGCTGGGAGGTGACACCGATGGCGATGATTCGTGAAATGCCGGATGAAGAGAAACCGCGCGAAAAATTTGCCAAGGATGCGGCACTTGCGACGGATGAGGATTTGGTCGCGATTTTGCTTCGCACGGGATACCGAGGCTGCGGCGTGCGTGATTTGGCGCATGATGTGATACGGATTTTGGGATATCGGACCGATAAGGAATGGCACGGCGATTTGAATTGGCGCGATTTGGAAGAAATCAAGGGCATCGGCCGGGATAAAGCCATCACGATTTGCGCGGCCATCGAATTGGGGCGGCGGATTTCGCATCGCGCCTCCGAGCGGGAAGTCGAGCATCTGAATGAACCGCGAAAAGTATTCCGTTATTTCGTCGACAATGTGTGGGATCAGTCGCAGGAACATTTTTTCGCGTGTTACCTCAATGTGAAAAACAGATTACTCGGCGCGCAGCGTATCAGCATCGGAAACATTGCGGCCGCTCCCGTCGATATCAAGGAAGTCATGCGTTGGGGGATTCGGTACAAAGCGTACGGGATTATTCTCGTGCACAATCATCCGTCCGGAGATCCGACGCCGTCCGACAGTGATATTCGTCTCACGAGGAAATTTGCCGCCGCGGCCGAGCTCCTCGATATGAAAGTGCTGGATCACGTCGTCATCGGCGGGCGAAAATTCGTTTCCTTACACGATTTGGATTTGATATGAAACGGGTTCCGCGGTTGCGAAGGGTCTGCGCGAAAGGTATAATATAAGAAATATTTCATTTCTGAGGAGGATATCATGGAAGAAGAAAAACATTCCGCCAAAGCCAAAGGCTATAATGACGTCATTTACGAAGTACGCTGGATGCCCGTCATGGAACGTCCGGAATATCAGGAAGGCCCGGTACATGAAGCGCTTTTGACGCTGAAGGATATCATGGGCGACGATCGTTTCGACAAATACGTGAATAACAGTCTCATCCGTATTACGTATGACGGCTCGCGTCTCATGCTCATCACGAAATCCGAATTGCATCGCACGCTGCTTATGGGCATGTATTTCGAAGCGATTTGCACCGCGTTCCACGTCGATAATTATCGCGTCGTCAGCCAGGTGAACGGATATTGATATGTGAAAATAAAAGAAACGTCGTCTTTTTTGGGGCGGCGTTTTTTTATGCTTTGAAACTTTGTTTTTAAATGGCTTGTAATACAAAAAACGTTTGACTTTAATTTTCAATTCATGTAAACTTATCCGTGAGGAGTAATTTGACTTCGGCCGTAGGGAAAGGTCAACGTTTTTGGGAAAAACGGAAAGGATCGGGTTCGGAATGGAAAACATGATTCGTTTATTCAATGCGGGCGGCTTTATGATGTACCCGCTGATTATTTGTTCGCTTATCGTGGTGGCGATTGCGGTGGAACGTTTCCGTTTCTATCGTTCGCATCGAAGTGATTTTCGGAAACTGGATCAGGATATCACGGATTATTTGGGTCGCGGTGATATTGAAGGACTGAAATCGGTACTCGCCGAGGACGGCGGCAGCCCGGCGCTCGTGGTGCTCCACGCGGCGGAACAATACGGCACGCGCGCGAGCCAGACGGCGCTCATCGAAAGTGCGGCGGCGCACGAAGCGGCCGAACTTCGCAATTACATGAATTATCTTTCCGTCATCGTGACGCTTTCACCTTTGATGGGACTTTTGGGAACTGTCATCGGGATGATCGGTTCTTTTGATGTGCTTTCGACGGCGGGCGGTCAGCCTTTCGCCATCACGGGCGGTGTCGCGGAAGCTTTGGTCTGCACGGCGACGGGGCTTTTCGTCGCGATTCTTTCCATGGTGGTGCACACGTATTTCGCTCAGCAGCTCGACCATGTGATTTCTCAGATGGAGCAACTTTCCGGTACCTATTTGGCGATTGTGGAAGGCGGTAAATAATGAAACTTCGGTCTCTCAGAGAGGATAAAGAGCCGAGGCTGATGATCATACCGATGATCGATATTATATTTTTCCTCCTCGTGTTCTTTATGATGAGTATGCTCTCGATGGTCGTGCAGCGGTCCATCGATTTGAGCTTGCCGCAGACGGCGACGGCCAAGGTGAACGTGCAGGAATCGGTGCCCGTTTCCATTACGGCCGGCGGCGATATTTATGTGGAGCGCGAAAAAGTATCCCGCGCCGATTTCCGCCGGCGTATGGAAATCGAAAAGACGCGCAATCCGGAACTCAATGTGATTCTTCGCGCGGATGCGAAATCCGAGCATGAAGTGTTCGTTTACGTGCTGGATCAGGTGAAATCCATCGGGATCAATCGCATCGGTATCGCGACGGAATCCCGGCTTGACAATAAGGATAAGTGAGGCGGCTTATGGAAACATGGAAACCTCGCTGGGGCATGTCGTTCGGGATATCCTTGGGCATTCATTGCGTCGTCTTTTTGCTGGCGGGATGTTTGGTGGGGATTTTGCCGCACGGCCCCGACATGAAACAAGTCGTCGAGGTGGATTTGCTCGAAATGGGCGGCGGCGGCGGAGGCGGCGGACGTCCGGGAGAAAAAGGCCCGGATATCGAAGCGCCGAAAGCCGAGCATCCCACGGCGCCTCCTCCGGCGGAACCGGTGCCTTCGCCGGATCCGGCGGAAACGCCTCCTCCCGACGGCGTGCATGAAATTTCGGAAACGGAAACTCCCTCGGCGCCTGCGCCGGATACGTCATCTCTTCCGGGCGGCGGCCGCGGTAACGGGATCGGCTCGGGTGACGGTGACGGTGTGGGACCCGGGTCGGGCGGCGGCTCGGGCGGCGGCAGCGGCGGCGGATACGGGACCGGCCACGGCACCGGTGTGGGCCCCGGAAGCGGCAGCGGAAGCATGATGGGTCCGCAAATTCTCTCGGCCGTGGAACCGGATTATCCGGAAAGCGCCCGCGCGGCGAATATCGAAGGGACGGTATGGGTCGGTATGACCGTTTCGACGGACGGCGGCGTTTCGTCCGCATGGCTCATCGAATCGTCCGGCAATGCCGATTTGGACAGCGCGGCGGTGAATGTCGTGTATTCTTGGCGTTTCGTCCCGGCGAAAAACGGCGGCATTCCGATTGAAGTCAATACGCGCGTGCCGGTGACGTTCCGACTTCATTAAAAAGTGCAAAGTGCAAAGTGCAAAGTGCAAAGTGCAAAGTGCAAAGTGCAAAGT
>CAVJQK010000060.1:0-5289 GCA_963651795.1 Erysipelotrichaceae bacterium
GCGTACCAGCTCGGGCATCGAATCCACGTATCATGAAGGCATCGATATCGTTGCCGATTACAATACGCCCATTCACGCCACGGCGGACGGCGTCGTCACCCGCGCCGGATGGTCGGACGGCGGTTACGGTTATTTGGTGGAAATCCGTCACGCGGATGGTTTCTCCACACGTTACGGTCACAATAATGCGCTCCTCGTCTACGAAGGCCAGGAAGTGCATCAGGGCGACACGATTGCTCTTTCCGGCAGCACGGGAAACAGCACGGGCGCGCATTGCCACTACGAAGTGCGCATCAACGGCCGCGCCGTGAATCCGATGATGTTCCTGCCGCAGGACTGAGAAGAGCACATTTTGCGAGAAGACGCTGCGAAAAAATTTTGCATTTTTTCGCAGCTTTTTTTGTGGAATAGTGCAAAGTGCAAAGTGCAGAAAGATATGAGTGAAGAGATATGAGATATGAGGTCAAGGATGCGCTACGCGCATATTTTTTATGCCGGCGAAGCCGGCGAGGCGCTTTGCGCCGAATAAAACAGGAATCGTCGCCGCAGGCGACACCTGAATTGCTAATTTCTAATTGCTCATTGCTAATTTGAATCGCATCCGCGCATCAACGCTTTCGCCTTTTCCCTATGGTATAATGGAAAAAAGTTACAAATGCCGATCACATATTTCATAAAAAGGAGCCTATCATGACAAAGGGTGAAGAATTGTATATTTCCGGCGCGCTCGCGGAGGCGTTTCCCGTATTGGAAAAAGAAGCGAAGGACGGCGCGGCGCGGGCTTGGTTTTGCTTGGCGCAATACGATTTGCACGGACTTTCGCATGTGCGGAAACATCCGCTGAACGCTTCGGCGCATTTGGCGCGCGGCGCGGACGGCGACACGCTTTGTTTCCTGGGGCTCCATTTTTTTACGAAACCGGCGGGCGAGGACGATCGGGCGGCGGTGCTTGCGGCCGTAGCGGAGGCGGAGCGGCTTGCGGAGGCGGGCGATGTGCTGGCGTGCCAATGCCTTTCGTACGTCTATCGCGTGGGCTATAAGGAATATACGGAAACGGATCCCGCGAAGGGCATTTCGTATTTGGAAAAGGCGGCCGCATTGGGTTTCTGGCAGGCGCAGAATGATTTGGGACTTTTGTATCTCAATGGGACCGAGGTTGCGGCGGATATTCCCCGCGGATTTTCGCTCCTTTCGGCGGCGGCGGAGAAGGGCATCGGCCTTTCGCTCTATCATTTGGCATTTTGCCACATCGCCGGTATCGGGACGGAGGTCGATTCGGTGCGCGGCATGTCGCTGTATCGGAAAGCGTGGGAAGCGGGATGCGCGGAAGCGGCAGTCGAGCTCGGGATGCGCTATGAATCGGGAAACGGCGTGAAAGCGGACGCGGCCAAAGCGTTTCGTCTGTATAAAAAAGCGGCGGAAGAAGGGTCTTTCGAAGCGATGGCGCATGAGGCGGATTGTCGGTAT
Organism: Erysipelotrichaceae bacterium; assembly: GCA_963651795.1. Taxonomy (GTDB): domain Bacteria; phylum Bacillota; class Negativicutes; order Veillonellales; family Dialisteraceae; genus UBA1822. The sequence goes on from CAVJQK010000060.1 coordinate 1,468, forward strand.
GACGGCAAGGGCACGAAAGCGGATCGGGGCGCCGCGATGAAACTGTATCAACGCGCGGCCGATGCGGGCGACGGATATGCGATGGTGCGTCTGGGACAGATTGATTTTGAGAAACAAAAATATAAGAGTGCATTTTCCTATTTCTTGCAATCGGCAAGAAAAGGACTTCCGGTCGCGCAGTATTTGACGGGTGTCTGCCTGCTGCGCGGGCTCGGTGTCGGGCAGAATCCGGATGTCGGGATGAAGTGGCTCATGCAGGCGGCGCAAAACGGGAGCCGGGATGCGGCGGAGGCGTTGCAGCAGCTCATGCCGACACAATCGTGAGACAGTTTCAAAAGGAGCGGCAGAATGGGAAAAGAAACGAAATCGGATGAGGCGTCGATGCGGGAAGCGAAGGCGCTGTATCTGAAAGGACGGGTTGATGAGGCGTTTCCTTTATTCGAAAAAGAGGCCAAGCGGGGCGACGCGGAAGCGATGTATATCTTGGGCGAATATTATTCCCAAGGATACGGGCATGTGATGCGGGATGAAAAGAAGGGGCATGCCTGGCGTAAAAAAGGGGCGGCGGCGGGAAATATCCTGGCCGAGCTCAATACGACGTTTACGCCGAAATGCCCGGAGGAGCGCCGACAGAGTGTCGCAAAGGCACTGTTTCCGAAAATTCTGGCCACATCCGAGGCGGGAGATATTCTCGCGCAAAATGAGCTTGCGGATATGTATCTCTACGGGTTCGGCACGGAAGAGGATTTGGATGCGGGCGTATATTGGCTGAAAAAGCTGGACGAGGTCGGTTTCTGGCGTCCGATCAATAAATTGGGCGAAATCTATTGGAGCCGTCGCACGCCGTATTTCGATTTGAAGAAAGCGCGCGCCTGTTTCAAAAAAGCGGCGGATATGGGGTACGGCGCGGCGGAAATGAATTTGGCCGTGATGTATTGTTTTGAGAAACCGCGGCGCATGGATCTTTGTATCCAATTTGCGAAACGGAGTTTTGCGCACGGCGGGGAAGCGGCCGGGGATGCGGCGGCTTTTCTGGATGAATTGTATTCTTTCACGGTCGTGATTCCGCAGGATCCCGCGGAGGGGCTTTCGTGGGGTCGGCGTTCGGCGGCTTTGGGCTGCGGGCGCGGCATGAGAAATTTGGGCCGGCATTATCGAGACGGGGTCGGTGTGCCGGAGGATTTCGAGCAGGCGGCGGAATGGTATCGTAAATCCGCCGAGACGGGGTATCCGCCGGGCATGGCCGATTACGGGGTCTGCCTGCGTCTCAAGGAGCGGCATGAGGAATCGGTGAAATATTTCAAAGAAGCCGCATACCGGGGCGATATGGCGGGGATGTATTGGTACGGGACCTGTTTCCTCTACGGGCTCGGGACGCCGGTCGATCGCGATAAAGCGAGATTTTGGCTGGAGCGCGCCGCCGCCGTCGGGGACGGGGAAGCGGTGCAACTCCTCCGCGATGAGCTCGGCATTGAATATAAAGATTGAAAAGATAAAGACGGAAACAAAAAAATCGCACGTCTGCGAAAATGACGTGCGATTTTTTGTTTCTTATAATTTATTTTTCTTCTTCTTCCACATGAGCCATGTACAGTTTCGTTTCCGTTACGATGACGCCGGAGAGGGCGATCAGCGCGATCAGGTTCGGGATGGCCATGAGGGCGTTGACGATATCGGCGAGGACCCAGATGGCTTCGAGTTTGAGGAAACCGCCGGCCGCGACGAGGCAGATGAAAATGATGCGGTACGGCAGAATGACTTTGACGCCGCCCAGATATTCGGCGCAACGTTCGCCGTAATAATTCCAGCCGAGGATGGTCGTGAATGCAAAGAGAATGAGGGAAATCATGAGAAGATAGCTGCCGAACGCCGGGAACGCGGAGGTGAAGGCCGCATTGGTGAGCGCGGCGCCGTTTAAGCCCGACGACCAGGTGCCCGTGACGACCAGCGTGAGACCGGTCAGCGTGCAGATGATGATGGTGTCGATGAAAGTGCCCGTCATGGAAATGAGGCCCTGCTCGGCCGGCCATTTCGTCTTGGCCGCCGCCGCTGCGATCGGTGCAGAGCCGAGGCCCGATTCATTGGAGAAAACGCCGCGCGCGACGCCGTTTCTCATGGCCATCATGACGCTTGCTCCCAGGAATCCGCCCGTCGCCGCCTGGCCGGTGAAAGCACTCGTCAGAATGAGGGAAACGGCTGCCGGGATTTCGCTTGCGTAGACGATGAGAACCGCGACGGTCACGATGAAGTAAATAACGGCCATGCCCGGGACGATTTTACTGGAAACATTCGCAATGGATTGCAGCCCGCCCAGTGTGACGGCCGCCACGAAAACGGCCAGAATGAGAGACGTGTAAATCGGATCGAGACCCGTCGTGATTTTCGTGATATCGACGATGGAATTCACCTGCGCGAATGTCCCGATGCCGAAGAATGCGACGAGGACGCCCGCAACGGCAAAGAACGTGCCCAGCGGTTTCCACTTTTCGCCCATCCCGTTTTTAATGTAATACATCGGGCCGCCGGAAATGTTTCCGTTCGCATCGACCTGGCGATATTTGACAGCCAGAAGCCCTTCGGCATATTTCGTCGCCATGCCGAAGAAAGCGGCCATCCACATCCAGAAAATGGCACCGGGGCCGCCGGCTGCCACGGCCGTCGCGACACCGACGATATTTCCCGTACCGACCGTCGCGGCCAGCGCCGTGCAAAGCGCTTTGAAACTGTTGATATCACCGTGGCCGTCATTCTTGGCCGAGAAAATCAATTTGAGCGCGCGGGGAAGCTTCGCCACCTGCAAAAGATTCAGCCGGATTGTGAGCAAAATGCCCGTCCCGACCAGGAGCACCAAGAGCGGCGGCCCCCAAATAAAACTGTCAATCGCATTGAGTAATTCCAGATCCATCGGATCCTCCTTCTGCCTTTCGGCGAAAAAAATACCGGCCTCGAGAGACTGGTACTCTGGAGACCGGAACATTTTGCGCCATTCAAAAAGAAATTCGCAAGAAATCCTCTGTCCTTTTGCCTGAGAGATTGAGACGAAACCGTCCGTGCACCTTCGGCGCCCATTCGGAAATATCGGAAACCGGAAATCCGGTCCCGTTTCCTCCGGGACTCTCCAGAGTGTGTCCGTATACGGTACTTATTTCAAAAGAAACGCCTGAGAGTGTGACTCCTTCGGCAGGCCGCGCCTTCTCCCGCATACATCATCCACGCGGGGCATTTGCCCCGATATAAAATTGAGATATGGGGATTATAACGCAAAACGCATATCAACGCAAGAGGAAATTTATGACAATTTGCAAAGTGCAAAGTGCAAAGTGCAAAGTGCAAAGTGCAGAGGCGTGTTCGGCCGGATCCCCTGCCTACGGCTGGCGGCTTATGCCGGTGCGCTGCGCGGCATTTTTTATATGGCATCGATATCGCTTCGCTTATCGATGAGAGGTGTCGCCTGCGGCGAAATATTTTTTTATAATTTCCCGATGATTACATTTCTAAAATAATCGAAAAGGAAGATTTTTCACAAAATGTGAATAAGGCTGTGAAGAAAAAATGATGATTTTCGGATTTCTTTGATTTTCCGTGTGAATAACCCTGTGGAAAATGTGGATAACCGGCTGTGAAAAATGTGAATAGTGACGTTATGAAAATTTTATTTTATCCGGCTACTTATTTCGGCATTCCGGACTTGATCCGGAATCTCTGCTGTATGTGTCTTCGCTGCTATTATTCGGTCATGGGTGGTTTTTATGCCGGCGCAGTCGGCGAGGCGCGTAGCGCCGATTACAACAAAAATATGCGCGCAGCGCATCCTGAATTGCT
>CAVJQK010000060.1:5296-7387 GCA_963651795.1 Erysipelotrichaceae bacterium
AATTGCTCATTGCTAATTTCCTTTGCACTTTGCACTTTGCACTCTGCACTCTGCACTCTGCACTAATAAAATATATATGTTCATACAATCCTTATATGCCATAGCTTCACCTTTGAATATAGCCTACTATATAGTTTCCGCCTATGTCAAGTATTGTTTTTAACACTTTGACGAGGCAGAGAAAAACGGGTACACTACGCCTATCAATTTCACAGTGCGTGTGATGGTACACAATCCTCTGGAGAAGCCCGCCGAGCGCGGGTGCCGAAGGTGCAAGGGCGGCGTCGTATTTCGCCCGGTCTCTCAGGCAAAAGGACAGAGTCATGATTTCCAAGACTCGCTTTTCCAATTCGGCCCCGGAGGGAAGCACTGCAATGTGCCCTACGGGGCCTTTTGTTTAAGGGGGAAGAAAATGGTAGAATTACTCAACTCTATTGACAGCATCGTCTGGGGCCCGCCGCTTCTGGTACTCTTGGTCGGCACGGGGATTTTCCTCACGATGCGCCTGGGACTGCTCCAGGTCATTCGCCTGCCGCTTGCGTTTAAACTGATTTTCTCCACGGGAAAAAACAACGACGCGGGCGACGTTTCCAGCTTCAAATCGCTGTGCACCGCGCTGGCGGCCACGGTCGGCACCGGCAATATCGTCGGCGTCGCGACGGCCATTCACGCCGGCGGCCCGGGCGCACTCTTCTGGATGTGGATGGCGGCCTTCTTCGGAATGGCCACGAAATTCGCCGAAGGGTGCTTGGCAGTCAAGTATCGCGAAGTCGATAAAAGAGGAAACATTGCGGGCGGCCCGATGTTCTACATCAAAAACGGTATGGGTCAGAAATGGGCTTGGCTCGGGACGATTTTCGCCGCGTTCGGTACCTTCGCCGCTATCTTCGGTATCGGCAATACCACGCAGGTTAACTCCATCGTAGAAGTCGTTCAGATCACGTTCCATGTCGATCCGATTTGGACATCCGGCATCATCTTCGTACTTGTCACGGCAATCATCTTCGGTGGCATTAAGTCCATTGCGGCGGCATCTTCCGCAATCGTTCCGGCGATGGCCGTTATCTATCTCCTCTGCACCGGTGCCGTCCTTCTCGTTTGCGCCGATCAGATTCCGGGCGCTATCGCACTCGTTCTCGACAATGCCTTCACCGGCACGGCGGCTACCGGCGGTTTCCTCGGTGCCAGCGTCATGCTGGCTATGCAGAGCGGTATCGCACGCGGCCTCTTCTCCAATGAATCCGGCCTCGGCTCCGCTCCGATCGTCGCGGCAGCGGCTAAAACGAAATGGCCGGCCGAACAGGGTCTCGTTTCCATGACCGGTACCTTCATCGATACCATCATCATATGCTCCCTGACCGGTCTCACCATCGTCGTTACCGGCGTTTGGAACAACGGCATGAACGGTGCGGCCCTCACCAATGCGGCATTCGCCTCCGTATATCCGGTCTTTGGCAGCTACATGCTGACCATCGGCCTCGTACTCTTCGCATTCACCACCATCCTCGGATGGAACTACTACGGTGAACGCTGCGCCGTATACCTCTGCGGCGTCAAAGCCATCGTTCCCTATCGTATCGTATTCGTCATCATGACCTTTGCGGGCGGCCTCATGAACCTCGATATCATCTGGACGCTTTCCGATATTCTGAACGGCCTCATGGCTATCCCGAACTTGATCGCGCTGCTTTGCCTCTCCGGCGTAGTCGCGCACGAACTCAAAATTTTCCTCCATTACCTGAATACCGGCGAAGACCTGGGATCCATGCCCGAAGTCAAAGCCATGGAAGAAAAATAATTCGGGACATAGGAAACGTTTCCGAAAGAAACCATAGAGGTGAAACAAATGTTTTCCCCCTATCTCCGTCATGGGGACCGGTGAGATTCTCGGCGCTCCCCGCAGACGGAATAGTCAAAAGCCCCGCCCTTCCTGTCGTCTTGGAAGCGGCGGGGCTTTTATGTGCCCGAGAAATCGGAAACCAAAAATTTTTTGTGAAAATGCCGAAAAATACCAAAAAATCAATTGACAGAAACCGGCGTCCGTGATAATATATCTTACGTCGCATTGAGCGATTGGTTCTTTGAAAACCG
>CAVJQK010000061.1:0-7320 GCA_963651795.1 Erysipelotrichaceae bacterium
TGCACTCTGCACTTTTACAACAGGAATCGTCGCCGCAGGCGACACCTGAATTGCTGATTTCTAATTGCTCATTGCTAATTTTCCCGCACAAATGTCGCACTATTTCATAAGGAGACAATGTATGCACAATAAGCAGTACGAAGAAATGGGATTCGCTAAGCCGGATATCGGGCGGCTTTCGCGGACCGGGTTTTCCGAAGTCGTTTTTTGCGAGCGGAAACCGGATGCGTATCTGGCGGCGATTTTCGAAAAATTGCTGGAGGCGAACGGGGAGGTGCTCGGCACACGGGCATCCGCGCATCAGGCGGATGCGGTGCGCGAGCGGATTCCGGACGTTTCCTATGATCCGATTTCCCGTATTTTGAAAAAGGAGAAACCGGGGAAGGAGCGTATCGGAAACGTGGCGGTCGTGACGGCGGGGACGTCGGACATTTCCGTCGCGGAGGAAGCGGCGCAGACGGCGGAATTTTTCGGGACGCGCGTCACGCGGATTTACGATGTGGGCGTCGCCGGGATTCATCGGCTGCTTTCGAAGGAAGAAGAAATTCGCGCGGCCAATTGCGTGATTGCGGTCGCGGGGATGGAGGGCGCGCTCGCTTCCGTCATCGGCGGGCTCGTGAAAAATCCGGTCATCGCGGTGCCGACGTCCGTCGGTTACGGCGCAAGTTTCCACGGCATGTCCGCGCTGCTCGCGATGCTGAATTCCTGCGCAAACGGCATCACGGTCGTCAATATCGATAACGGATTCGGCGCGGCGTATACGGCGACGCAAATCAATCGGCTCGCGGAAAGGGGAAAAATATAATGGAAAAGAAATATTTATATATTGAGGGGACATCGGGCATCAGCGGCGATATGTTCGTCGGTGCGATGATTGATTTGGGCGCGGATTTGGACGTCTTGGGGCGCGCGATCGAATCGATTGAGGATGACGGTTTCGGCGTCGATGTGGCTCGCATTAAGAAAAACGGCGTCGATTGCGTTGATTTCGATGTGTATCTCGATGAAGAATTGGAAAATTTCGACGATGACCCGGATTATCTCTACGGAACGGAGGAGGAAGCGGCGGCCGCCATCGAAGAATTTCATCGCGCGTGCGAAGAGGCCGTCGAATTCGATGAGGACGACGGCTGCTGCTGCGGGCATTGTCATGACGATGAGGAAACGGAACACGAATGCTGCTGTGGGCACTGTCATCACGACGATGAGGAAACGGAACACGAATGCTGCTGCGGGCATCATCACGACGGCGAAGAGCACGAATGCTGTTGCGGCCATTGTCATGAGCATCATCACCTGCATCGGAATTTGGCCGATGTGATTAAAATCATCGATGCGGCGGACATGACGGAAAGCGCCAAAGCTCTCGCGCGCAATATGTTTCAAATTGTGGCGGAAGCGGAAGCGAAAGCGCATCGCCTCCCCTTGGACGAAGTGCATTTCCACGAAGTCGGCGCCATCGATTCGATCGTTGATATCATTTCCGCGGCCGTCTGTTTCGATAATTTGGGCATCACGGACGTCTTCATCCCCGAACTTTGCGAAGGAAAAGGGACTGTCCGCTGCCAGCACGGCGTGCTTCCGATTCCCGTCCCCGCGACGGCGAATATCGCAAGCGCGCACGGTTTGAATTTGAAAATCATGGATGTGGCGGGCGAATTTGTCACGCCGACGGGCGCGGCCATCGCGGCGGCGATTTGCACATCGGACAAGCTGCCCGCCCGTTTCAAAATCGAAAAAGTCGGTCTCGGCGCCGGGAAACGCGCGTACAAGGAGCGCCCCGGTTATCTGCGCGCGATGCTGATCGAGCCGGAGGAAATCTGCGGCGCGGAAGAGACGGATGATGTGATTCTTTTGGAAACGGATATCGACGATGCGACGGGCGAGGCGCTCGGATACGCGGCCGAAAGGCTCATGAAAGCGGGTGCGCGCGATGTGCATTACAGTCCCGTTTTCATGAAAAAAGGACGGCCGGCTTGGGAGCTTTCCGTCCTGTGCGATCGCGCGAAAAAAGAAGAAATCGAAGAAATGATTTTCCATGAAACGACGACAATCGGCCTTCGCGAAATTTCGATTCGCCGCACAATCCTTCCGCGCGAAGACATCCGCGTCGCGACGCCCTACGGAGAAGCGGAAGTCAAAGTCGTCTCCTTAGGCGACGCCATTCGCTTCTATCCGGAATATGAATCGGTGAAGAAACTGGCGGAAACGACGGGGATGCCGTTCTCGGACATGTATGACATTGTGAAGCGCTTGGCGGAAAAGGCATAAGACTGTCAGACTGTCAGACTATAAGACTATTAGACTGTAAGACTTTTTATCGGTGCGCTGCGCGGCATTTTTTATGCCGCCGAAGGCGGCGAGCGAGCGCAGCGAGCGATCAAGACATGAATTATCGCGAAGCGATACCTATTAAAAGTCTGACCGTCTGACGTCTGACAGTCTTACAGTCTCTGCCTCAAATGCCGCACAAAAAAAGCGCAACTTCGAAAGTTGCGCTTTTAGCTTGCTCACCTTGTGTTTCCAATCGTCGTATTCACTTGATTTTCCGGTTTCGAGAACGTTTTCACGATTTCGCTCCGGATTTTTTCCATATCTTCATTATTGTCGGACGTGAGCGCTTTCAGGGTGACGGGGGTGCCGTCGGCATTTTTGAGCGACGTTTCCATATCATGCCCCGTGCGGCTGAAAGAGAAGACGACTTCGCGCTTGCTGTCTTTGGGCGTGATGAGGAGGCGGCCGCCGTCCACTTTGGCGGTGCCGGAAAGATGCCCCTCGATTTCTTTTTGCCCGCGCTGCGTGCGATGCTCTACGGCAATCGTGTCGCCTTCTTTTTTGAAGGTGAAAATTTCCAAATTTTTGATGTCGTCGCCGGACCAATTTTTGCCCGCGTCCTGCACGCCCCACCACGTCCCTTCCCAGGGATCGTCGAAGAAGGGGACGCCGCAGCCTTGGATGAAAGCGAGCGAGGAGAGGAGCGCCGCGGCGGCGAAAAGTTTTGCGGAATGTTTCATCGATTTCGTTTCCATGGCGTCAGTTTCCGAAAATTTCATCTTTATGCGCGCTCATTCCGTCGATGACGGCCTGCATGACGACGGCCGGTTCCAGCCCCAGCATCTCGAAACCGTGATTGATGACGTCGCGCTTGCAGCCGGCGGCGAATTTTTTGTCTTTGTATTTCTTTTTGAAACTTTTGAGTTCCATGCCGTCCATGCGTTCGGGGCGCATGAGCGCGTACGCGTGGACGATGCCCGTCAGCTCATCGACCGTGTAGAGAGATTTTTCCAAATCCGTCGTCGGCTCGATTTCGTCCGTGCAAAGGCCGTAGCCGTGGGAAATGATCGAGCGGATATCGTCGTCGTCCACGCCTTCCGGTTCCAAATATTCGCGCACATGATGACAATGCGATTCCGGATGTTCTTCGTAATCGACATCGTGGAGCCAGCCGACGGCTTCCCAATGTTCTTTGTCGGCGCCGAAAAGATCGGCCATCGCGCCCGTCGCGGCGGAGACGCAGGCGGCGTGCGTGAAAAGCGACGGCTCGGTCGTGTGTTTCTTCAAAATTTCTTTTGCTTTTTCGAGTGTGAGCGGCATAATCGTGTCCTCCTTTTTGATTTGCTTTTTATCATAATGCCGCCGGGCGCGCGCGTCAAGAAATTTCGGAAATTTGGGAAACCTTAATCGATTTCGCCGTTGATTTTTTGTTTCTATATCAAAATTTTCGATAAGGCATATCGGATATTTAGATAAGATAACAGGAATTAACGATTGACATATGCGCTCGGATATAGAATAATGTTTCTAACTATTCATGTCTTATGCAATTTTCTTATGGAGAAACGGGGTTTTGGAAATGGAAGGTACTGCGTGGTCGCTTTTGCCGCCGATTATCACAATCGGGCTGGCGCTTGCGACGAAGGAAGTGTACATGTCTCTCGGCATCGGGATTTTTATCGGCTCTTTTATGTGCGCCGATTTTGCGTTTCTGCCGGCCGTCAGCACGATGTTTGACATTATGAACGAACGTGTCGGCGGCAATGTGGATATTTTGATTTTCCTGGTGCTCTTGGGAATTTTGGTCGAAGCGGTGGCCACAAGCGGCGCGGCGCGTGCGTACGGTGAATGGGCGGCTTCGGCGATAAAAGGGAAAAAGAGTGCGCTGTTTATTACGATGGGTTTGGGACTTTTGATTTTTATTGATGATTATTTCAATTGCCTCACCGTCGGGACGGTCATGCGGCCTGTCACGGATAAATTTAAAATCACGCGTGCTAAGCTTTCGTACATCATCGATGCGACGGCGGCACCGATTTGCATTATCGCTCCGGTTTCCAGTTGGGCGGCAGCGGTCACGTCTTCGCTTCCGGAAGGTTCGCATATTGATGGATTTGCACTTTTTCTGCAGACGATTCCGTTTAATCTGTATGCATGGTTCACGATGCTTTTCATGGTGCTGCTTTTTATCCGCGGCCGTGATTATTTCACTATGGCGGCGTATGAAGAACGCACACACGGAGAAATTGAGATTCCGGAAGAATATCGGCGTAATGAAGGAGGAAACATCGCAAAAGGAAACGGGAAAATTATCGATCTCGTCCTTCCGCTTCTCGTTCTTATTTCTTGCTGCATTTACGGTATGCTTTATACGGGCGGCATTCATGAGGGGGCAAGCATTCAGCAGGCATTTGCGGATTGCAGCGCGGCTCGCGGCCTCGTCATCGGCTCCTTCTTCGGTCTCATTTTCACATTCTTCTTCTATATTCCGAGAAGAGTCCTCACCTTCCCGCAATTCTGCAAATGCCTCACGATGGGTTTTGTCGATATGACGTCCGCAATTTTTATTCTGTCCCTTGCCTGGACGCTTTCCGGCGTTTGCGGTGCGGATTATCTCAATATCGGCGGATATGTCTCCGGTGTCGTCGCCGGAAACGCGACGGTGGAAATGTTCCTCCCGGCCGTCTTCTTCCTTGTGGCGGTTGGCCTCGGTTTTGCGACCGGTACATCCTGGGGCACCTTCGGCATTCTGATTCCGATTGTCATGGCCATCGTGGCGCCGGAAAATATGATGCTCCTCGTCATGACCGTTTCCGCGGTTTTGGCCGGTGCCGTCGGCGGCGACCATGTCTCCCCGATTTCCGATACGACCATTCTCGCGTCGGCCGGTGCGCAATGCCATCACATTGATCACGTTTCCACACAGATTCCGTACGTCATCGTCGTCAGCACTTGCTGCTTCGTCGGTTATCTCGCCGGCGGGATTTGCGGAAACGGCTGGGTCGGCACCGTCGTCGGCGTCGCCTCGCTCTTCGTCGCTTTCTTCGTTGTCGACAAAATTCTCTGCCCGCAAAAAGCGGCGAACTGATTGTCGCAAAATTTCATCCTGTGCTATAATGACTCGGAAAAATTCCGGGTCATTTTTTTTGAAAGGAATGAAGGAAACGAATATGAAAAAATCGATGGCGATACTTTGCTTGGTCGGATGTCTTTTCACAACGCCGGCCGCGTGGGCGAAATCGGAAACGAAATCGGAAACGCCGGCGCCGGTCGCGGCCGTCACGATGAATCGGGAAGGGACGCTCCACCGCGCGACGCGCGAAGCGTACGGCCCCGTCACCGTGGTCGATTTGCACGGGACATGGCGGGAAATGGGCGAGCAGTACGGACGCCTTTTGAAAGATAAACTTATTCACGTCAATCAATTTATTGAGAAGAAAATGAAAACGGCCGATGCGGAAAAAGCGGCGGCGGTCGTCGCGACGCAGACGGAAAACGCACTCTCGCACATGCACGAATTTTACGACGGCGCGGCGAAAGGATCCGGACTCTCCGTTTCCGAAATTCGTAAAATCAATTGCCTGGAACGTTTGCCCGGCATGCTCCAATGCAGCGCGGCCGTCGCGTGGGACGATTACACGAATGGCGATGTGATCGTCGGCAGAAATTACGATTACGGCAGCTCGTTTCATGAAATCGCGGACGACGTCGCCGTGACGATTTACCATCCGGCCGACGGTAGCCTTGCGGTCGCGACAATCGGCTACGTGGGCGAAATTTACGCCGTGAATGCGATGAATGAATCCGGCCTTTTCCTGGAATACAATAACGGCACGCCGACGACGGGGAAACTCAAAACGCCGCCCGTTTTCACCGGGACGTCTTCCCTTTTCGATATTATGTTCCGCGCGCGGACGATGGGAGATTTGGAACGCTTTTTTAATTCCGTCCGCGCGAGCAGCGGCTGTATTATTAATGCGGCCGACGCGGCAGGCGCGCGTTCCTATGAATGGACGTATGCGGAAACGAAACGGGGCGATGCGGGAAACGACGAAGCGCTCCTCGTTTCCTCCAATTATTTTCTGAATCCGGACTGGACGTATCCCGTGCCGGAAGATGAAAATTCCTGGATGGGTAAAACGCGCCGCGACGGACTCCTGGCTCTTTGCCGCGCGCAAAAAGGAAATATTGACGTCGAGGTGATGAAACGCATCATCGCGACCGAAATGAAAGACGGCGGCGCCGCCAATGCATTCACCGTGTATCAAATCGTCACCGTGCCGCGCACGCGGGAAATGTGGATTCGCGTCGTCGATCGCGGCGCCTGGGTGAAAATTAATTTGGCGGATTATTTGGAAACGGCGGAAGCGGCGCGGGAAAAAGCGGCGTGAGGCGGCGTGATTTGTGATATAATGAATGGAATAAAAGTGCATAGTGCATAGTGCATAGTGCATAGAAAATAGGTGTCGCCTGCGGCGATGATTTTTGTTTCAAAAGGAGGCAGCGGGATGAGCGGGGAACCGAGTTATAAGGAATTTTCGGATATTTTCAAAGCCCTTTCGGATGAAACGCGGCTTTGCATCGTGGACATGCTCTCCTGCACGGAAATGAGCGCGTGCGACATCCTCACCAATTTCACCCTGTCCCAATCCACGCTTTCGTATCACATGAAAATTCTGATTGAAGCCGGCATCGTGAACGCGCGCCGCGAAGGCCTCTGGACGAAATATTCCGTGAATGATGACACCTTCGCCAAAATCATGGACTTTCTTCCCGCGCTCTATAAAGTGAAAAACGAATGCCTCTGCCGCCAAATCAAACACTGCCGCGCCGAAGATTCGTGCAAGACGGTGAATGGGAAGGATTCTTTCGGATATTGAGAAGAGCACGTTGTGCTCTTTTTTTGCTGAGTAGGTGTAGTGCGACATTGGTGCGCGAGACGGTGAGACTGTCAGACGATGAGACGTGAGACGCGCGCTCGGCCGGGTCCCCTGCCGACGGCTGACGGGTAACGGCTGACGGCTTTAAGAGGTGTCGCCTGCGGCG
>CAVJQK010000062.1:0-6864 GCA_963651795.1 Erysipelotrichaceae bacterium
CTATCAAGGTGTAATTTAAAATTTTGAGGCCGAGGGAGTCGAGCGCGGTCATGCGGTCGTTCATCGCGGTGTAGAGAGCGTGAATGGTCTTGTACTCGGTGTCGTCCCCTTCCGCGACGCCGTAGCTGCCTTCGGCGATTTTGCGCTCGAAAAAGGCGGATTGCGTCGCGACTTCGGTGTCGACGGCGTGCGCTTTGAAGGCGGATAAATATTCTTCGTGGAGGAAACGCAGCGTCTCCTCGATGTCCATGTCGCCGTACAGATAGAGATAGCTGTTCGACGGATGGTAGAAACGGCGGTGAAATTCGGTAAATTCGCGGAATGTGAGTGCCGGGATGACTTCGGGATCGCCGCCGGATTCGACGCTGTAGGTCGTGTCCGGGAAAAGGGCGGCCATCGCGCAATCTTCCATGACGGCTTCCGGCTCGGACAGGGCGCCCTGCATTTCGTTGTAGACGACGCCGTTGTAGGTGAGCTCGCCTTCTCTTGTTTCCAATTCGTAATGCCAACCTTCCTGCGCGAGGATTTGCGGATTTTTCAGGCATTCGGGATAGAAGACGGCGTCCAGATACACGTCCATCAGGTTTCTGAAATCTTTTTTATTGCGGCTGGCGACGGGGTACATGGTCTTGTCCGGCCAGGTGATGGCATTCAAAAATGTATTGAGAGATCCTTTGGCGAGCTCGACGAAAGGTTCCTTCAGCGGGAATTTCCGCGAGCCGCAAAGGGTGGAATGCTCCATGATGTGCGGCGTGCCTTTGGAATTGTCCGGCGTGGTACGAAACGCGATGTAAAATACGTTGTTATCGTCCGGCGCGTCCAAATACAAAAGGCGTGCCCCCGAGCCTTTGTGATGCAAAAGGTAGGCATCGGCATTGACTTCGGGAATCGGAGACAGTTGGGTCACGGTGAATCCGTGCACGATTTGTCCGATTTTAAATTTCATAATGACTCCTTTTTTTATTTCCGGTTTCTATATTTCCGAGGATACAAAAAAACACAAGAGGGCAGCGCGCTCCTCTTGTGTCTGAAAATTACCGATTCGAAGAAGCGGGCCCGAAAAATTCTTCGTGAATGACGCGTACGGCTTTGGACATATCCGCTTTCTTGATGAGGCAGGAAATGCTGATTTCCGATGTGCTGATGATATCGATATTCACACCGGCGCGGCCCAGCGCTCCGAACATTCTCGCGGCGACGCCCGGCGCTCCGATCATGCCGGCGCCGACGATGGAAACTTTCGCCACTTCCGTCGAATAGAGGACGCCCGGGACTTCTCCGGCGACTTCCATCTTGGACAGAATTCTCTGCACATCATCGAGATCGTTGCTGTCGATGGTGAAAATGATATCCGTCTTATTATCGTCCGATTCGCGCACGCTCTGCACAATCATATCGACGCTCACGTGATTTTCGGACATGGCATTGAAAATGCGGTAAGCTACGCCGGGAATATTGGCGACACCGAGAACCGCGACTTTGGCCACATGGGAATCCTGTGCGACACCGCGCACCGCTTGGGAAACTTTACTCATGATACACTCCTCTCGAATAATCGTGCCCGGTACATTTTCAAATGTTGAACGTACATGAATTGGGATATGATAGCGAATGCCCATTTCGACGCTGCGCGGCTGCATGACGCCGGCGCCGAGACGTGCCATTTCCAGCATTTCTTCATTGGTGATTTCATCGATTTTATGCGCATCCGGCACGTGGCGCGGATCGGCCGAATAGACGCCGTCCACATCGGTGAAAATTTCGCACATATCCGCGCGCATCGCACCCGCCAGCGCGACCGCCGTCGCATCGCTGCCGCCGCGGCCCAATGTAATGATTTCCCCTTCGGGCGTCAACCCTTGGAAACCGGCGACGATGACGACTTTCCCTTCGCGGAGTTCTTTGAAAACACGCTCCGGTTTCACATCTTCGATATCGGCTTTCCCGAAACCGCCGTCGGCCATGATGCCGGCTTGCGGACCGGTCAAGGAAACGGCCGGCTGCCCCAGCGCCTGGAATGTCATCGCCATGAGCGCAATGGACATCTGCTCGCCCGTCGCGAGAAGCATATCCATTTCACGACCGAAATGATCCTTCGTCACCTGCCCGGCCAAATCGAGCAAATCATCCGTCGTATCCCCCATCGCGGACACGACAATCACGACGCTGTCGTCCGGCTTCTTCTCAGACAAAACGCGACTTGCGATATTTCTCATTTTCTCCGGTGTGGCGACCGAGCTCCCACCGAACTTTTTTACATACAGAGCCAAATCCATCCCTCATTCTTTATAAATACCGGTACAAAAGTTTACATGCATTTGAATATATTTTATCATGACAAAGGGATACTGTAAATAAATTCATATATATATCTTCGGGCATGAGGCATGGGGCATGGGGCATGAGATTCAGGATGCGCTGCGCGCATATTCCTGTTGTAATTCGGGGAAGGGAAAAGGGGAAAGAGGGAAGAGGCGCGCGCCGCTTTTGTGACGACCTACGGCTGACGGCTTACGGCTGACAGCTTTAAGCGGAACGCTGCGCGGCATTTTTATAATCGGCGCCAAGGCGCCCGGCGCTGCGCGCGGCAACGCCGATAAGCGTAGCGACATCGGCGTTTAAAAAAATCGTGCGCGAAGCGCACACCTGTAAAAGCCGTCTGCTGTCAGCCGTCAGCCGTCAGCATCCGCACGCATGTGGCACCGAGCCGAGCGCGCTTCCCCCTTCCCTCTTCACTCTTCCCCACGCAAAAAAGCCGAGAAACGAAATGTCTCTTTCGTTTCTCGGCCTTCTTTGCACTTTGCACTTTGCACTATGCACTATGCACTATGCACTATTCTTTCACACCCGCCACATACAGCATATTATCTCTTCTCACCAAATTGTACATGAGCGCGTTGATGACGGAGGCTACGATCGGGCTGCCGCCTTTTGTGCCGCGGACGGTAATGTACGGGACTTTGGCGTTTTGGATGAGATATTCTTTCGATTCGGCCGCGCCGACGAAACCGACGGGGATGCCGATGATGAGGGCGGGGCGGATTTCTTCTTCGAGCGTCATGCGGATGATTTCAAAGAGAGCCGTGGGCGCGTTTCCTATCGCGACGATGGAGCCGTTCAATTTTTCGCCGAAAGAATGAATTGCTTCCATGGAGCGCGACACATCTTTTTCTTTCGCGGCTTTCGCGACTTCCGGATCGGCGATGCGGCAGAAGACGTTTCCTCCGAGCGTTTCCAAAGCTTTTTTATTGATGCCCGTCGCGACCATGTTGACGTCCGTGAAAATATCGCAGCCGCCGCGGAGCGCCTCGATCCCGGCTGCGACCGCTCCCTGCGAGGTCTGAATGAGATGGCCGTATTCGACGTCCCCGGACGCATGAATCATGCGCGAGTAAACGGTGATTTCTTCCGGCGTCAAGTCCAAATCTTTGATGAAAGGATAAATGAGTTCCATACTGTTTTCTTCGATGGCTCTCGGATTTTTAATGAAATTCATAATGTTCCTCCATGTATCTCACCGCTTCTTCCGGGTCCGTGAGGACGATGCCGGAAACGGGTGCTTTCGGTTTTTCTATGACGACAATGTGAATGCCCGCATCGACGGCGGCGGAAAATTTTTTATCGCTCCCGCCGATGAGCCCGCTGTTTTTCGTGACCATGACGTCGATTTCATAATCGCGAATCATCGCGGCGTTCATTTCATACGAAAACGGACCTTGCAAAGCCAAAATATATTTGGGCAAAAGCCCCATCGCTTCGCATTCGGCAAGGACGCCCGACGTCGGCAGCACGCGCGCCCAAATTTCTTTTCCCGCCAAAAAAGGAGATGTGACAAAAGTCTTGAGCGTCTTGGAGCCGGTCGTAAGTAAAATTTTGTTTCCCAAACGGCCTGCGATTTCCGCCGCTTCCGCTTCACCCTCCACGACGTGCAATTTCTCATAGTCGGGCAAAGCGGCGCCCGGACGTTCATAGCGAATATAAGAAACGCCTGTCTCGGCAGCCGCGTCTCGCGCCGTCTCGGAGACAATCGCCGCGTACGGATGGCTCGCGTCCAGAATCGCGGTGATTCCCATTTTGGAAATTTCGGAAACCATGTCCTCTTTTGTGAAACGCCCGACTTCGACTTCGATGCCTTCATGCATCGCCAGTTTCTTTCCGTAGGTGGAAACGACCGTCAGAAATATTTCGGGCGCCCGATTTCCTTTTTCTTTCCGTTTTTGAAACGAATCGGCAAGATGCGCCGCGATTTCGCGTCCGTCCCGGGTCCCTGCGATAATCCAAATCACAGCCGGTACCCGCGCGGCGTAATCATGCGGTCGCCTTCGATATAAGTGCGGCTGTTTCCGATGATGACCGTCGATTGCATATCGACATGCTGCTCGGGAAGCTCGGCAAGCGTCGTCACAGTGAAATTCATGCCCGGGCGCCCGGCTTTCCGCACGATACCGACGGGCGTTTCCGGTTTCCGATATTCCAGCACGATTTCACGGATTTGATCCAAATAATCGGCGCGCTCTCGGCTCTTCGGATTGTAGAGCGCAATCACGAAATCGCCTTCGGCCGCAAGCCGCGCGCGTTTCTTAATCAAATCCCACGGCGTCATGAGATCCGAAAGGGAAATCACGGCATAATCGTGCATGAGAGGCGCACCCAAAGCCGCCGCCGAAGTATTGGCCGCCGTGAGCCCCGGAATGATTTCCGCTTCCGGCCGCTTTTCTTCCGGGAGCTTTCCGATGAGCTCCAGCACGAGCCCCGCCATGCCGTACACGCCGGGATCGCCGGACGACACAACGGCGACGCGTTTCCCCTCGGAGGCAAGCTCCACCGCTTTCCGGCAGCGATCGACCTCTTGGCGCATCCCGTTTCCGACAATTTCCTTATCCGCAATCAAATCGCGAATAATGGAAATATACGTATTGTACCCGACGATAATCTCCGAATCCGCAATCGCTTTCGCGGCCTTCGGCGTCATTTCCTCCGCGTGCCCGGGTCCGATTCCGACGACGCGGACGATCCCACGGCAATCGCCGCCGTCACGGACGGAAATTTCGTTTTCGCAAGAAGTGTCCTTCCCATCGACGCTTCCGCAATGGCTGCAGTTTCGCATACATTCCCCACTCCAATCTTTTTCAAAACAAATTCGGAAACGGCCAAATGCCGCGCTTCCGCCACTTTCAAAAGTTCCTCGGCTTTGTGAAAATGAATCGGAATTCCGATATGACGGGAAAAATCAAGTAATCCTTCCTCGTCTTTTTTAATATCCACGCTGGCGAGCGCTTTCACTTGCCATTTTGAAACGCCCGCTACGGTAATCGCTTTTTGAAACGCATCGGAAACGAGCGCTTCCGGTGTCCCCCGCCGGCAGCCGATGCCGACGAATATATTTTTCGGCCGTAAAAACACATGCGGTATTCCCAAGGAAATGTCCCGCTCCGTCACGACGGCACATGCGGACAATTTCTTCGTTTCCTCTTCCGAATACGGACGGGCCGAAATCCCCGTTTCCGAAAATTTCTTTATGATGTCTTCCGCGCCGTCACAATCCATATCGACGAAATAAGCGAAATCATTTCCGGAGGCGATCGCCGCATTGACCGGCTTCAAAGCTTCCACAGGCTCAATGCGCATATGAAACTTTCGCGCGATATCGTCGGGCGCTTTTTTTCCGTGCACATCCGTCGCCGTCGTGATGACGGGCTCGGCACCGACGACGGCTGCGATTTCGCGCGCCCAATCATTCGCGCCGCCCAAATGCCCCGAAAGGAGCGAAATGCAATGATGTCCGCCTTCATCCATCACGAGCACCGCGGGATCCGTCGTCTTGGCGGCAACATGGGGCGCAATCGCACGGACGGCAATCCCCGTCGCCATGATGTAAAGCAATCCATCATAAATCGGAAATATGTCATCCGTCAAAGTAAGCGTCTTATCGAAGGAAATCGCGTCTCCCCCGCTTTCGGTGCCCCGCCGCTCATAGGCCGTCCCGCCCGGAAAGGCGGCAAGAATTTTTTGCCCTAACGCGGCGCCCGTTTCCGAAACGGAAATCACGGCATATTTCATGTTTCATCCGTCCCTTTGCGGAACATCGTCGTAAACCGGCTGTCGTACAATTTCGAGAGCGAATATTTCGAATCGAGCACGCGAGAGACGACAATCATCGCCTGGCGCGCGACACCGGCGTCTTTGATAATGCCGGGAATCGTTTCAATCGTCCCGCGGAAAATGCGCTGATCCGGCCACGTCGCTCGCTCCACGATGGCAACGGGCGTATCTTTCGCGTAGCCGCCTTCGACAAGCTCGGCCATGACGTCTTCAATCGCCTGCACGGAAAGGAAAATGCACATGGTGGCACCGTGCTGCGCCAAGAGTTTCAATTTTTCCTTCGGCGGCATCGGCGTGCGCCCTTCCATGCGCGTGATGATAATCGTCTGCGACACATCGGGAAGCGTATATTCCTGTTTCAAAGCCGCCGCCGTCGCGAGGAACGACGACACGCCCGGAATGACTTCGAAATCCTCAAAGCCCGCCGCGCGAAGGCCGTCCATTTGCTCCTGAATGGCACCGTAAATCGCCGGATCTCCCGTGTGCACGCGCGCCACCGTTTTCCCTTCGCGGACGGCGGCCAGCGTCACCTCCAGCACCTCATCCAAATTCATGGTGGCGCTGTTGTAGATCGCGGCGTCTTTTTTCGCATATTGTAAAATGTCCGGATTCACCAAAGAACCGGCGTAAATGACGACATCGGCCTCGGAAATAAGACGTTTCCCCTTGACGGTAATCAGCTCGGCGTCACCCGGGCCCGCTCCGATAAAATACACTTTTGCCATTTCAAATCTCCTCTTTTTGAATGGAATTTTCCCTGAT
>CAVJQK010000062.1:6874-7282 GCA_963651795.1 Erysipelotrichaceae bacterium
CCGCCGAAAAAATAAAAACCGGACTCATGGGATTGTACAAATGATAGGCGCCGAGCTTGCGCAACCGGTTCACCTGCATCTGAAATCCCTCGAAATCGTAATCCCTTGCGGAAAACTCCCGCACGATTTCTTCCGTCGTTTCCACCGTGACGGCCGTCAGAACAATGCGGCCGCCGGGCGCAAGTTTCCCATCCGCCGTATCCAAAATCTCATGCAAATTGCCGCTGCTTCCGCCGACGATGACGACGTCGAGCTTCGGCAGATCCGCCATCGCCGCAGGCGCCGTCCCGCAAATTGTTTCTATATTGGAAACACCGAATTTTTTTGCGTTTTCGGAAATCAAGGAAATTCCTTCCTCATTTCGCTCAATCGCATAGACGCGGCCGCGCGGCGCGCATAAAGCCGCCT
>CAVJQK010000063.1:0-5272 GCA_963651795.1 Erysipelotrichaceae bacterium
GAGGTATAATAGTTTTGTTACGAAAATTGCCGCGGGTTTCTGCGGATGTTTTACCGAGACATGGCTTTGCAAAAGCGTGGAAGAAGGGACGGGAAGAGAGTGAAGATTTCGACGGAAGAAGTCCAAAAGGTCGCGTTGCTTTCGCGGCTTTCTTTTGGGGCGGAGGAAATGGAAGCGATGAAAACTTCCATGAACAGTATTTTGACGTATATGGATGAGCTCAATCAATATGATACGACGGACACGGAGCCGACGGTGCATGCGGTGGAGCAGTACAATGTCATGCGCGATGATGTGCCGCATGAATCTTTTACGAATGAGGAGGCGCTCATGAATGCCCCGGAAAAAGAAGACGGGTATTTCAAAGTGCCGAAGATTATTTAAGGAGGACGGATTGCGAGCGAAATGAAGATTCATGCTCTTCATGAGAAGCTTGCGGCAAAGGAAATTTCCGCGACGGAGCTTGTGAAACAATATATCGCGCATCGTGAGGCGGTCGAGGGCGAAATTCACGCGTTCCTTTCGACGTCCGATGAGGCGGCGCTGGCGCAGGCGGCGCGTGTGGATGCCAAAATTGCGGCCGGCGAGGAAACGGCGCCTCTGGCCGGCATTCCGGGTGTTATCAAAGACAATATCTGCATCAAGGGTCAGCCCTGCACCGCGGCGTCCCGCATGCTGGAAAATTTCGTCGCGCCCTACAATGCGGGCGTCATCGAGAGACTCATGCAAAATGATTTTATCTCTCTCGGCAAAGTGAATTTGGACGAATTTGCGATGGGAAGCTCCACCGAAAATTCGTATTTCGGACCTTCGAAGAATCCATGGAATACGGAATATGTCCCGGGCGGGTCTTCCGGCGGATCGGCGGCGGCCGTCGCGGCGGGAGAAGCCGTGTGGGCGCTCGGCTCGGATACGGGCGGTTCCATTCGTCAGCCGGCCTCTTTCTGCGGGCTTGTGGGGCTCAAACCGACGTACGGGCTTGTTTCCCGCTACGGTCTCTTGGCTTTCGCATCTTCCCTCGATCAGATCGGACCGATTACGAAAGACGTGCGCGATGCCGCCCTCGTATTGAATGCGATTGCGGGGCATGACCGCCGCGATTCCACATCGATTCCGCTTGAAAAGAAAGATTACACGAAAGCGCTCACGGGCGATGTGAAAGGCCTTCGCATCGGCGTACCGGAAGAATTTTTCGGACCCGGTATCAAAGAGGAAACAAAGGCCGCCATCGATGCGGCGCTCCGTTGGTACGAATCGGAAGGCGCGGAAATCGTTTCCGTTTCCATTCCGCACATCAAGAGCGGCGTTTCCGTCTATTACATCATTGCGCCGGCGGAAGCCAGCTCCAATTTGGCGCGTTACGACGGCGTCGGATTCGGCTACCGCGCGCCCGGCAAAGACATTGTCGACATGTACATCAATACGAGAAGCACCGGCTTCGGCAGCGAAGTCAAGCGCCGTATCATGCTCGGAAACTACGTCCTTTCGGCCGGTTACTACGATGCCTATTACCTCAAAGCGCTCAAAGTGCGCACCCTTTTGAAACAGGAATTCGATAAGACATTTGAAGCCTGCGACGTCATTTTGGCGCCGTCGGCTTCCGGGACCGCTTTCAAATTCGGCGCATTCTCCGATCCGCTGTCCCTCTATATGGAAGATATTTGCACCGTCCCGGTCAATCTCATCGGGGCGCCGTCGATTTCCCTTCCCGTCGGTTTTTCGGGCAATCTTCCGCTCGGCATGCAAATCATCGGGAAACCTTTGGACGAGGAAATGATTCTTCGCGCGGCGTATGCCTTCGAGCAGGCGCATCCGGAATTCACGAAAACAGCGCCGAAAGGAGAAATGTAAATGAAATACGAAGCCGTCATCGGCCTGGAAGTCCATACGGAACTTCGCACGGCCACGAAAATTTTCTGCAGCTGCAAGACGTCCTTCGGTGCCGATCCGAATACGAATGTCTGCCCGGTCTGCCTGGGGCTTCCGGGCGTCCTGCCGGTGCTGAACCGTCACGTCCTCGAATTCGCCGTCCGCACGGGATTGGCGCTGAATTGCGAAATCGCGCGCTACAGCAAATTCGATCGTAAAAATTATTACTATCCGGACCTTCCGAAAAATTTCCAGACCTCGCAATACGATTTGCCGATTTGCGGGCCGGGATATCTCGACGTGGAAGTGGACGGGAAACAATCCCGCATCCGCATCACGCGCGCGCATATGGAAGAAGATGCCGGGAAACTCGTGCATCACGGCACATCCATCACCGATTCCGATTATTCTTTGGTCGATTACAACCGCACGGGCACGCCGCTTCTGGAAATCGTTTCCGAACCGGATATGCGTACGGCGAAAGAAGCTGTCGCGTATATGGAAAAACTCCGCGCCATTTTGCAATATTGCGAAGTTTCCGACTGTAAGATGGAAGAGGGGAGCCTGCGTTGCGATGCGAATATTTCCGTTCGTCCCGTCGGGCAGAAAGAACTTGGTACGAAGACGGAAATTAAAAATATCAATTCCTTCCGCGGCGTAGAACGCGCCATCGAATACGAAGCGCGCCGCCAGGTGGACGTCCTCGAAGAGGGCGGCAAAGTCGTGCAGGAGACGCGCACATGGGACGAAAAAGAAGGTGTGACGAAATCCATGCGTAAAAAGGAAGAAGCGAATGATTACCGCTATTTCCCGGAGCCGGATCTCGTGCCTTTCACCGTCAGCGAAGAATACATCGAAGAAATCAGGAAATCGCTCCCCGAGCTTCCCGATGCGAGAAAAGCACGCTATATGGAAAGCTACGGCCTCGACGCGTACAATGCCGATTACCTCACAAACGATAAAGACCGCGCCGATTATTTCGAAGCGATGGTCGCCTCGGGCGCCGATCCGAAAGAAGCGGCAAATTGGCTCATGGGCGATTTCGCGAAAATGCTCGCGCAGTCCGGCAAGGAAATGAAAGAAGCGCCCGTTTCCGCCGTTTCCATGGCCGAACTTTTGAAACTCATCACCAAAGGCACGATTTCCGGCAAAATCGCAAAGCAAGTCTTCCCGGAAATGTGGGAAACGGGGAAAGCGGCTGAAGTGATTGTCAAAGAAAAAGGTCTCGTCCAGATCAGCGATACGGGTGCATTGGAAGCGCTCGCGGATAAGATTATCGCGGCGAATCCGCAGTCCGTCGCCGATTTCAAGGCGGGCAAGAAAAAAGCCGTCGGTTTCCTGATGGGTCAGGTCATGAAAGAAACGAAAGGCCAGGCCAATCCTCAGGTCGTGAACGGCATTTTGACGAAGAAACTTTCCGAGCTTTGATATGGAAGAAGAACGCATGACGGAAACGGGGGTCCGGGAAGAAACCGGGGCCCAAGACGAAGCGCGCCGCATGTCGCGCGAAGATGTGCGCGGTTACGACGGCATTACGCTCTCGCAGGACGGGACCGAAGATGCCGGCAGCGGCGAGCGCGGCGAGGCGGGCGGCGTCCGTTTCTATTCGTTCAATCTCTCCGAAGCGCCGCTTTGGAAGAAAATCCTGCTGCTCTGTCTGGCCGGTGTCGCCATGGCGGGATTTTTCCTCGTGGCCGGCGTTTTCATGGTGGGGGCACTCGCCGTCGCGGGTGTCTGCGCATTATTGTATTATCTGAAACGGGCGTTTACGTAACACGGCGAGGTGAATGATGGAAACCGATAAGAAAATATATCGCACATTGGCCATCTATGATGAACTCATTCGCGGCCATGCGGTGAATAAGGCCGAATGGTCGAAGGAGCGCGGCGTGAATGAGCGTTCCGTCCGTCGTTACGTGCGGGAAATTCAATCTTTCCTGGATGAGGAAAACGGCAGAAACGGGCGTAATTACGTCATTCGGTATGAAAAATCCCGCGGCGGATACCGCATTGCGGCCAAGGATGATGATTTTCTCACGGAAGGCGAAGTCTTGGGGATTTGCAAAATTCTCATCGAAAGCCGTGCCTTCGATAAGGAAACGCTCGAATCCATCGTGAATCGTATGCTGCAGGGGCTGATGTCCGATCTGGGCAGCAAGCGCATTTACGAATATGTGAAAGGCGAGCTTTTCTCGTATGTGAATCCCGAGCATCATGTGCCGGATTTGAAAATTCTCTGGAAAGTGGCACAGGCGGTGCGCGAACATCGCATTCTCGATATTTCATATCGGAAAGTCGGTGTGAAAACGCCGGTGAAGCGTCGCATTCGTCCCGTCGGTATCGTTTTTTCCGAATATTATTTCTATGTGATGGCGATTTTGGATTCCGAACAGGGGGAAGAATATTTCCTCAAAACGGGTCCCGTTTCCTATCGGCTCGATCGAATCGGGCGTGTGAAGGAAACGGAGGAACAATTCAAACTCCCGTATTCGCAGCGTTTCAAAGAAGGCGATTTCAAAAATCGCGTGCAATTTATGTACGGCGGCGCCGTGCAGAATATCAGTTTCATGTACTACGGAAATTCCGTGGAAGCCGTGCTGGATCGGTTGCCGACGGCGCAAGCGGAGCGGCAGAAAGGCGGCTGGTGCGTCCGCGCCGAAGTCATGGGCGACGATGGAATCCTCATGTGGCTCCTTTCGCAGGGGGCCAAAGTGGAAGTATTGACGCCGGCGACGCTTCGCGAAAAGTGGGAGAGAGAAATTTCCGCCATGGCCATTCGCGCAGGAAAAAAAGCACCCGTGTGAGGTGCTTTGATAGTGTAATGAAAGCGGGACTCGGTTTCCCGCTTTTTAATTCAATTTTCCGCTCGGCGCAAGACCGGCCGCGGCGAGAAGTGCGGCATATTCTTCCTGCACGTGGCTCACGACCACATCCAGAATCACATGCACCATCTGCGGATCGAAGAAATCCCCCGTGCACGGGATGCATGCGTCCAGGAATACATCGCCCGCATCCGAGAGAATGTATTTGAAAACTTTGTAGCGGCGATTCACTTCATTGATATATTCCGTCAATGCGGCGCGGTTTTTGTCATCGGCCAAATGTTCGGCCATCTGCACGCGCACAATCGTGTAAATCGTCGCGTCCGTGATGATGATGAGCGCCAGCGTCCGATTTTCCGCCTGCACATACGAACGGAACAGCACGGTGCCGTTTTCGTCGCCGATATCTTCCCTCCCGAAGCAATCGAGCTCGTGCGCTTTGCAATATTCTTCAAATTTTTCGGCTTTTACATTTTTTTCCGCCATGGAAAATTCCTCCTCATTGTTTCCGAAAGTAAGAAACACAGTTTCCGAAAGTAAGAAATATGTTTTTTATATCATACAGGAAGAAACGGCGGAAT
>CAVJQK010000063.1:5282-7112 GCA_963651795.1 Erysipelotrichaceae bacterium
ACAAGTTTCTGAAATTTTCCGGGAGATGCTCATGACAGATCGCGATTATATGGCGCTCGCCATTTTCGAAGCCCGGCAGGCGGCCGCGGAAGGGGAAATTCCCATCGGCGCCGTGCTTGTGTGGCGCGGGATTCCCATTGCCGCCGATCATAATCGCCGCGAAGCTCGGCACGATCCCACGGCGCACGCCGAAATGCTCGTCATCCGGAAAGCGGGGGAGCGCCTGGGAAACTGGCGTTTGACGGATACGGCCCTTTATGTTACCATAGAGCCATGTGCGATGTGTGCCGGGGCGATTATGAATGCCCGCATCGGCCGCCTCGTGTACGGCAGCGCGGACGAGAGAGCCGGCGGCGTACATTCGGCGTGGCACATCACGGACGGAAGCCTTATGAATCACCGGATCGAGGTCACATCCGGCATTTGCGAAAAGGAATGCCGCGCTCTCATGGATGAATTTTTCTCCGCTCGTCGCACAAATTGAATATGGAGACGTATCGAAGTGGTCATAACGAGGCTGACTCGAAATCAGTTTGCCGTTAATAGCGGCACGTGGGTTCGAATCCCACCGTCTCCGCCAAAACCAAAGCTGTGATTCTCACGGCTTTTTTTGTTGCGATTTTCCTCCTGCGGGGGTGGGAATGATGATATAATGAAAGAGTGGATGATTTGCGTGACGGCGGAGCGGTTCGGATTTGAGGTGGATAATGAAACGGAAAGCGGCTTTGCGTTTGGCGGCGGCGGTGCTTGCGGCGGTTGCTGCTGGCGGCAGCGGTGAGGCCATGACGACGGAATATCGTACGTATGACAAAGGTTTCACGATTGAGCTCAATTTTTACGATGCCGATGATTGGAATATGGACAGTGTTAACCCGGGTTTCAATTCGGGGAATCATTTTGATTTGACCGAGAATATGAAAGATGCCATTCGAGCCGGTGTGGATTATTGGGGGAATGCACTCGCAAAGGGGGCGAAAACGACACAGCCGGTGCAAATCTTTGTGCGCTCGGAGGGCGGTTGGTATGCCAACGCTTTTGCAACCATACATACAAGTTCGCGCGATACGGAATGGTTTATCACCGATCAAATTGCGAAAGGAAAAGAAACGGTTCCTTATGACGGCATCGATCAATCGATTCTTTCTTCGGATTCGGGGCCGATGAGTTTCGGAATAGTGTCCGTCACGAAATGGACAGCTTCGTCCGACAATGCAAACGATTACGATTGGGATATAACCGAAATTCACGGTACGGTGGCCGATAACGGAAATTACGGATTGCCGCTGAATTTGATAAATACCATGATTCATGAAATGGGGCATGTTTTCGGAATACACCGTGAAAATTCCTATATGATCGAATGTATGTCCGATTATTACGGCAATGCATACGGTACCGATAAAACGATTGTTTCTTCGACCGAATATAAAAAATTAACGGGAACGGATCCCGGAAAAAATGACAAGTATTTTATTGTGGATTCCGCAGCGAATTACGCCGACGATTCCGAGGAGTATGCCGAATTTCTCGTTCATCCGGAAACATATTATGCATACTTTACGGGGAAAAATGTGGCCGAAGTTTTAGACGGCGCAACCATTTTGGGAAAGGAGAATGCAATTCCTCTCCAAGGGTACGAAGGTGATTATTTTGACGCAGCTCATTGTGTGATGGATTCCATGATGGGTCATTGTCTGTGGGAAACGTACAGCGTGCCGATTGAGGCCGATTTGGCGATGCTGCAGGATATCGGATACGACATCGATCGCCGCGCCTATTTCGGTTATTCTTTGTACGACAGTAATCGGACGGAGACGGTGGAAACGGGAT
>CAVJQK010000064.1:0-7071 GCA_963651795.1 Erysipelotrichaceae bacterium
CCTCGACCGTCTCGCCGCCTTGGATATACTTTTCCATCACCATACCGGAAACGCGCGCCCGCACCGGCACTTCCTGGAGCGCCGTGATACTGCCGCTGTATTCATACACAATCGGCGTATCCGAACGGAACGCTTTCGTCGTCGTCACCTTTACGGCCTGCTGCGCCGCACTGCCTTGCGATTTACCGCCGCAGCCCGCCATAAATAACGAACTCGCGGCCGCCGCGCATATCAGCGAAGCCGCGATAGCTTTCTTCCATTTCATATGTTTCCCTCCTAAGGATAATGTCTTACTGTTAATCAAAGATATACTACCAAATTTTTTCAAAAAATTCAATAGCACACTATGGAATTTTTTTTGAAACATATTCCGTTTTTGCTTTTTATACATCTCGATAAGGGCATGAGGCATGAGGCATGGGGCATGCGATCAGGATGCGCTGCGCGCATACCCTGTTTTAGCCGGCAAGCCGGCGCCCCCTTTCCTCTTTCCTCTTCCCTCTTCGCTTTACACAGGATACTTCAGTACCGCTTTCCGAATCTTTGCCGGCCCGTCTACCGTGGCGCAGAGCGGGCGATGGAGATCGTCCGGGAAACAAATGAGGAAACGGCCGGGACGCATATGCACGCGCGTTTCCTCCGCCGTCCCTTCAAAGAAATACAAATCGCGCTCCGGAATTTCCTCCGTGACGCCGCGCGCATCCGTGATCGGAAGAACGCCGATCCACTCTTCGCCGTCGACGAGAAGCACCACATCGATAAATTTCCGATGCCCTTCGAGCCGACGCGCCTCCGCCGGTTCCGTCATCGGCGATTCCAGGCTCATCGTCCCCGCATTCTCGATTTCATATTTCCCATCGGCCGTGTTTTCGAAATCAAAATCGCGCAAGCGGCAAAGCGCATCGTAAATGCCTTCCGGCAATTGATTTTTATACGATTCCAAATTATGCAAATTTCCGAAAATCATGTTGCACCTCCGTAAAAACACGCTATATATTTTATCATAATTTTTTCCTTTTATACAGAAATTTCGGAAAGCGCGCGCAAAATTTCCGGAAATTTTCTTCGGCCGTTTGACCGCGTTTCCCGTAAATGATATAGTATTGAGAAATTATGAAACAGGAGGTGCCGCCATGCCGTTTTTCCACGGGACGCTTTTTTCCGTCGACAAAAAAGAAATGCTGCGTTATGCGGGACTTCCCGCGCGCGGAGATTTTCCCACGGAAACGATCGATCGTGCGCTTTTGACGGCGGAAGCACTCGCCCGGCCGCGCGGCATTTGGCAGCGTCTTTTTTATAATCCGGAAACGGGAATACTGGGAGAAGGCGACGCCGCGTTTCTTCTCGAAGGATCCTCGATTCGGAAACATTTATCGTCGTCCTTTGCCGTCATCGCGATGGCCGTCACCGTGGGCGGCGATATTGAACGCGAAAGCGATGCGGAATTTCAAAAAGGAAATTACACGGAAGGCCTTCTCTTAGACGCCGCCGCGACGGCGCTCACGGAACATTCGGCCGATCAATTGAATGAATGTATCAATGCGGAAGCCCGAAAAAGCGGACAGAAAACGACATGGCGATTCAGCCCCGGCTACGGCGACTGGCCCGTCACCTGCCAAAAAAATCTCTGCCGCATCATCGGCGCGGACAAAATCGGAATAAATGTCACGGATCATTTCATGCTGACGCCCCGAAAATCCGTCACGGCCGTCATCGGCCTCTCTGCCTGCACCCAGACACCGGCCCCCGCCCACTGCGCAACCTGCAGCCTCGCGACTTGCCCGTTTAGGAGCCGGTGATGTCTTCGCAGCTTGGTGCGACATTGGTGCTGCGGCTAGGAGCCGGGAGCATGGAGCCGGGAGCTTTTAATCGGTACGCTGCGCGGCATTTTTTATAACCGCTCGCTGTGCTCGCTTGCCGGCAAAGCCGGCGAGGCGCCAAAGGCGCCGATTAAAACAAAATCGTCGCCGGAAGGCGACACATCTTAAAGCTCCTACCTCCCGGCTCCAAGCTCCCGACCTTCTCGAAATATTGCACAAACGTATCTCCCACGAAAGGACTCAACCCATTATGTTCATCTTTGACGGCGGCATGGGTACCATGCTCCAGCTCTACGGCCTCACCGGCGGCGCTTGCCCGGATTATTACAATATTTCGCATCCGGAAATCGTGCGCAAAATTCATGCCGATTACGCGGCAGCCGGCGCCGATTTCATTACGACGAATACATTCGGATCGTCCCCTTTGAAACTGGCCGAATACGATTTGGCGGACAAAGTCGAAGCGATTGCGGCGGCCGCCGTCGCGAATGCCCGCGCCGCCTCGCCCCGCATTCAAGTCGCGGGCGACATCGGCCCCACCGGACAATTCATTCATCCGCTGGGTGAACTTTCTTTCGACGAAGCGGCCTCCGGTTTCTATCGCCTCGCGAAAGCACTCGCCGATGCCGGCGCCGATTATCTCATCATTGAAACCATCATCGACATCCAGGAAATGCGCGCCGCCTTGACCGCCGCCAAAGCCGCCTGCTCCCTTCCCGTCATTTGCCAAATGTCGTACACGGAAGACGGACGCACCGTCACGGGCACGCCGCCCGATGCCGCCGCCATTTTGCTGGACGCCATGGGCGCGGACATCATCGGCGCCAATTGCTCGACCGGCCCCGATAAACTTCTCGAAGTCGCGAAAAAAACGGCCGCCGTCACGAATAAACCCATCATCATTCAGCCGAATGCCGGCATTCCCGTTTTGGAAAACGGCGTGACGCATTTCCCACTTTCGCCCGAAGACATGGCCGCTTATGTCGCGCGCTTTGCCGAGGCCGGCGTTTCCTATACCGGCGGTTGCTGCGGCACGACGCCCGC
This sequence comes from Erysipelotrichaceae bacterium, assembly GCA_963651795.1. Classification (GTDB taxonomy): domain Bacteria; phylum Bacillota; class Negativicutes; order Veillonellales; family Dialisteraceae; genus UBA1822. The sequence goes on from CAVJQK010000064.1 coordinate 2,865, forward strand.
GCACATCCGCGCCATTCGCGAAGCCGCCGACGCCCTTCTGGAATTTAAGAAACCGGAAATTGCGCCCTTTACCGCATTTACCTCACGCACGAAAACCGTGTACGCGGGCCCCGGATACGCGCCCATTAAAATCGGCGAACGCATCAATCCGACCGGCCGCAAAAAAATGCGCGAAGACCTCCAAGCGGGCAGCTTCCTTTCCGTCAAAAAAGAAGCGCTCGCCGAAGTCGACGCCGGCGCCGATATGCTGGACGTCAATATGGGCGCGCCCGGCATCGATCAGGCCGCCGCAATGGAAACCGTCGTCTCCGAGCTCTCCATGCTCTGCGAAACGCCCCTTTCTTTGGATTCCGTCGACCCCGCCGTCATCGCCCGCGGCCTCAAAATGTATCCCGGCCGCGCGCTTATTAATTCCGTTTCCTGTAAAAAAGAGCTGATGGACGCCGTGTTTCCTCTTGCCAAAAAATACGGCGCCGCCGTCCTCTGCCTGCCGCTCTCCGATGCGGGCCTTCCGGAAACGGCCGAAGAGCGCCTCGCCCTCATCCGAAAAATCGTCGAAGTCGCCTATTCCTACGGCCTTCGGAAACAGGATTTACTCCTCGATCCCCTCGTTCTCACGACCGCATCGAATGCGAAAGGCGCCTCGGAAACGCTGCGCACTTTGAAAAAATATCGCGAAGAATTCGGCATGGCGACCGTCATGGGGACGAGCAATGTGTCCTTCGGCCTTCCCGCCCGCCCGCGCATCAACAGCGCCTTCCTCACGATGGCCTTTGCGTGCGGCATGGACGCCCCGATTGTAAATCCCATGGACGAAGATATCCAAAAAGCCTTCACGAACGCACGGCTCCTCTTAGGCTACGACGAAGGCGCCGGAAATTATATTTCCGAAACCGCAGAGGCTGCGCCCGCCGAAAATACAGGAAACGAAAAATCCGCGGGCTCCGTCATCGAGCAAATTAAAAACGCCGTCATGCACGGCGAAAAAGAAGAAGCGGCGGAACTCATGAAACAAGCTGTCGCGGAAAACGTTTCCTCCGAAATAATTATTAAAGACGGCCTCACCGCCGCCATGACCGCCATCGGCGACGGCTACGCGAAAGGCACGCATTATCTCCCGCAAGTCATGATGGCGGCCGAAGCGATGCAAGCGGCCTTCACCGCGCTGAAGAATCTCCTCCCCGATATGCGGCAGGAGCCGAAAGGCACATTTACCATTTGCACCGTCAAAGGCGACATTCACGATTTAGGAAAAAATATCGTCGCCGCCCTTTTGGAAAACAGCGGCTACCGCGTGATTGATTTGGGCAAAGACGTTGCGCCGGAAACCATTCTCGAAAATGCCGAGCGCGAAAAACCGGATATCATCGGCCTTTGCTCCCTCATGACAACGACCCTTCCCGAGCTCAAAAACGCCGTTACGCTTTTGAAAGAACGTTTCCCGGAAATCCGTCTCATGGCCGGCGGTGCCGTCGTCACGCCCGAATACACAAAAGAAATCGGCGCCGACTCCTACGCGAAAGACGGTATCTGCGCCGTCCGGGAAGCGGACAGGATGATGGAAGCCGAAAGCTAGGAGCCGGGAGCTGGGAGCTAGGAGCCTTAAAGGTGTCGCCTGCGGCGACGATTTTTATAAATGATTTTTATAAATGATTTTTATAGGAGAATCAGGATGTCCACATTACGCGAAAAACATTCGGCCGGAAAATTTACGATTACGGTGGAGCTCGATCCGCCGAAATCGGCCTCACCGCTCAAAACGCAAAAAGACGCCATTCACCTTATCGGTTACGCCGACGCCGTGAATATCGCCGATTGCCCGATGGCGAAACTCCGCATGAGCCCCATCGCGCTCTCGCACATCATTCAGCAGGATTATGATTTGGAAACGATTTTCCATCTCACCTGCCGCGATCGCAATCTCATCGGCCTCCAAGCGGAACTTTTGGGCGCCGCCGCCTTGGGCGTGAATAATATTTTGACGCTCACCGGCGATCCGCCCGAAATCGGCGACAATCCCGATGCACGCCCCGTTTTCGAGACGGATTCCATGGGCCTCATCCGCATTGCAAAAACGCTGAACTCCGGCACGGACATGGCCGGAAATCCGCTCACCGCACCCACCCGTTTCTACATCGGCACCACCGGAAACCCGGGCGCCCCCGATCTCGATAAAGAACTTCGCCGCCTCGAAGACAAGAAAAAAGCCGGCGCCGATTTTGTCCAAACACAGCCGGTCTTCGATATGAAACGCGCGGAAGAATACATTGCGGGCGCCCGCGAAATCGGCCTTCCGATTCTCTTCGGCGTCATTCCGCTCAAAAGCCATAAAATGGCGCTCTATCTCCACGAAAAAGTCCCGGGTATCTCCGTCACGGAAGAAATCCGAAATCGCATGGAAAAAGAAGGCCGCGCCGCCGGCATCGCGATAGCCGCCGAAGTCGTCGCCGCGCTCAAAGAAATAGGAGCCGCAGGTGCCCACCTCATGCCCATCAACGACATCCCCGCAGTAGAAGAAATCGTCACAAGGGCAGGCATTGTGCGCGAATAAAAATTCGTCGCCACAGGCTAAGCCCTCTTTTGAAAGAGGGTGCCCCGTAGGGGCGGGAGATAGAATGCGCCGCAGGCGCATAATTTCTCTCAAAAACGAAACGACGAGCCTGACGAAACAGTCTTTCCTATTCTCTGCGTATCTGTTGATTTTGTGGCTCTGCGAGCCACTCTATCCTCCGGCGCTCCGCGCCACCTCCTTTCAAAAGGAGGCTTTCGCACCCATCACTCCCACACAAAAAGCCGTTCCGGATTATTTTCCGAAACGGCTTTTCTCATTATTCGTCACTCGTCACTGTCATTCGTCACGCATCAGCCCTGCGCCAGCTTCTGAATGAATTCTTCTATAATTTTCAGACGCGCATGGAGATCGAGAATGGCTGCATTCTGCTGCTGATTATCTTGATTGAAGACCTTATGCTCGCTCTCCAACTTTTCAATCTCTTTAGCCATCTGATTCACTTTACCGGCCAATTCCGCACGAGACATATTCGAACCGGATCCTCTTCCGATAGCAAAGGAAAGACCCGTATTTACCATGTTATTTCCATTGCCGATCGTAGCGCCCAGGCTCCACATTACGCGATCATTCGGACGAACGAAGGCACCGATAGCCGCCGCGCTCTTGCTCTTGTAATTGCCGTAGCCGACAGCGAAAGTAAGTTTCGCATTCGGATCATAATCCATCGGATGGAGAGCTGCCAAAGCGGCCGCACCGGCACCGACTTCTTTCACCCGATCATCCACATCGCTCACACGTCCCGACAACTGCGACACATTTTGTTCGGTTTTATCAATGCGCGTATTCGCCTCATCGATTCGCGTATTCGCCGCAGTAAATTGATCATCGATATCCGCAGTCACCTCCTGCACGGCACTGTACACCTGACCGCCGGAAACAAAACCGGAATTATTCTCTTTGACTTCGCCCTTTTGGATTGTGACAAGCGTATCACCGCTATTACTCTTGATGACATTTTCGCCTTCGGCCAAAGACACGTCGCCTTTAGCTACATCACCCTTCCAAGCGGCATCTCCGGAAACAAAGCCCGTATTGTCCTTCTCCGCCTTACCGACTTTAAACGTCACAAGCGTCGTGCCGTCATTATTTTTGATGACATTTGTCGCATCATCACCCGTAGTCGTTTCAAAGGAAACTGTCTGATCCGCCGCGATGGCATTGCTCCAAACTTGTCCGCCCGTCGCAAAACCGTTATTCTCCTCGGAAACGTCCGCTTTCGTAAAAGTCACCAACTGATTGTCGGCATTATTCTTGATGACATTCTTGCCGTCTTCAAAAGAAATATTCTGTTCGGCTGCAATAGAATTGCTCCAAACCTGTCCGCCCGTCGCAAAGCCGTCATTATCCTTCAGAACTTCCGCTTTTTGGAACGTCACGAGATCCTTGTCTTTCGCATTATTCTTGATGACATTATTCGTCAAATTGATATTCTGCCCGGCTTTTACATCTTCCGCATAGACCTGACCGCCGGAAACAAAACCGGTATTGTCTTTGGAAACTTCGCCCTGCACCAGCTCGGCAATCGGCGTGCCGTCATTCGTGTAGATTACATTTGAAGACTTCGGAGCATCCGTCGTGCCGCCGGCCTCCGCACCGCCGCCTTCGCCGCTCGAAGCATCATTGCCGGTTCCCGTA
>CAVJQK010000065.1:0-6954 GCA_963651795.1 Erysipelotrichaceae bacterium
TATTGATTGAGCTCATCCATGTACGTCAAAATACTGTTCATGGACGATTTCATTTCCTCCAGCTCTTCCGCCTCAAAAGAAAGCCGCGAAAGAAGCGCCACTTTGCGGACTTCATCCGTCGAAATTTTCAAACTCTTCACGTTCCTTTCCCTATCGAAAACTCGTTTTTAAAATGCGTATCTGCAATAAAAATATTATATCACATCCGAAAAAAATTCAGTCTTTCCGGGTCTCTATGGAAACGACCACATCGCCCGGCTCATCGGACACATCCTCTTTCTCCGGCACCGTCCCCGGATCGGGCGCAATGACCACTTCAATCACCGTGTGCTGCGGCTCCGGTGCGGAAACGGGCTCCGCCGGTACGGTTTCCTTTGTTTCCGTTTCCTGTATCTCCGGCTCCTTAACTTCCGGCTCCGGATCTCCGACGGGCGTCTGCGGCACCGCCGTCGTGTCTGCCGTTTCCTTTTTTGTATTCTCTTTATCCGATTTAATTTCCGTATCCGCGAGCCCCGCTTTCACAATGGCGAGCTGCTCGATTTCCTGCAGAAATTTTTGACGCACTGTATCATCGGCCAATTTTTCATGAATGACCTGCGCCGCGACCGCCGCCGGCCCCGTCCCGTCCGCCGGAATCGGCTCAAATTCGCCGTCATCGTTTTTCAGAAATGTAATCCCATCGCCGTCCAGCCGAAAATCCATGATGAGCGGCTTCACTTCGCCCTTTCGATTCACATCCAGCACCTCGGCCGAAAGCGTGAGCGACTCCCGCGCCACATCCGCCACATGCACCGAATCGCGCACGAGGAAAAGCCCGTCGTCGATCCCGATTTCCCCGCCGCGATCCAGCAAGAGCACATAATTCGCGTCCGTTTTCAAAGGCCCGTGCCCCGCTTCCAGGCGCCCCGTCGCCTCCGTCAAAAATGCGCGCAATTCATCCGTCCCGAACTCTTCGGATGAGACCGACGCTTCACCGGCGGAAACGGACACCATCTCGCCCGCCGCCTCCGCGCCGACTGCGGGGCAAATCAAAATCCCCGCCAACACACACGGCCACACATACCGCCACATACCGCACCCCCGACCGGTACCAAAAAGTAAATAAAATCCGTTCACAGACAGCCGCCGCCCGACGCCCGCCTTTATCGTTTTATTATAGCATAGAAACAATATTTAAAGCGAAACAATACATAAAGTAAAATTTCCGATTCATAAAAAAAATCGCCGCAGGCGACACCTGCAGCGCATCAACGCATCACTTCAACAAAAAAAAACACCGGAAATTTTCCGATGTTTCTTTTTTGAAAAATTTGGCGGAGCGAGAGGGATTCGAACCCTCGCACCGGTTGCCCGGTCTAACGATTTAGCAAACCGTCCTCTTCAGCCGCTTGAGTATCGCTCCGTGCTGACTCGCCCATTCTATCGCATTTTTCGCGAATTGTCAAATCCGCGCATTACAAAAAATCCTCGCCGCAGGCGACACCTGCAGCTCATGCCTCATGCCCCATGCCTCATGCCCGATTTTTGCTCTTCCCCCATTTCCGCCCATGCTATATAATATAGGAAATTTTTTGAGAAACCGCGAAAACGTTTCTGAAATTTCGTTTCAAAAGGACAACGCCGTGAATTGGGAATTTACCGTTTTGGATTGGCTGCAGGAAACCGCGAGGACGCCCCTTGCGGATTTTGTGATGCCCGTCCTCTCTTCCCTTTCCGACGCCGGCATACTTTGGATTTTGCTCGGCGTCGCGCTCCTTTGTTTCAAAGCCACACGCCGGCAGGGTGCCGTGCTGCTCGTGGCGCTTCTCCTGGAATTTATTTTCTGCAACGGCATTTTGAAACCGGTCGTCGCACGGCTTCGTCCTTATGACGTCCGCGACATCGCCGATCTTTTGGTGCCGGAGCTCCATGATTTTTCGTTCCCTTCGGGGCACACCGCCGTTTCTTTTGCGGCGGCCGCTTCCCTGTATTTCACAAAAAGCCGCCTCGCCGTGCCCGCCGTGCTTCTCGCCTGTGCCATCGCGTTCTCGCGTCTCTATCTGTACGTACACTTCCCGACCGACGTCCTCGCCGGCCTTCTCCTCGGCATCCTCTCCGCCCTCCTTTCGCGGAAACTCTGCCGGAAACTCCTCGCAAAACACATCCGCTGACGACATAAAAAAATGCCGCGCAGCGCACCTCTTACCTATGCACTATGCACTATGCACTATGCACTTTTTCCCTCGGAGCCCCTATGTTAGACCTACTTCAAAAAAAGCCGTACATTTTTCTGTTTCTTCTATCCGTCATCTGCTATTTGGCGGCGAACGACATTGTCCCCATCACCGATCCGTCCGAATCGAATTACGCACTCACCGCGCGGGAAATGGTCGAATCGGGAAATTGGATGTCCCCTCAAATTTACGGAAAATTTTGGTACGACAAACCGATTTTCTTCTATTGGGAGCTCGCGCTTTCCTTTTCCCTTTTCGGTTTCAACGAATTTGCCGCGCGCCTTCCCGGGGCCATATTCGGCACCGCTTCCGTCCTTCTGACCTATTGGTTTGCCGCGCGCGTCTACGATAAAAAGACCGGAATCTTTGCCGCACTCATTCTTTGCGCCTCCTTGGAGCACTGGTACATCTCCAAAGCCGTCATCACCGATGCCGCCCTTTTCTTCTTCATGAGTGCGACCATTGCCTCCTTCTACCTCGGATATACCGAAAATCGGAAATATTATTGGCTTTGTTACATTTTCTCCGGTTTCTCCGTCCTCACGAAAGGACCCATCGGTCTTCTCCTGCCGGGACTCGCGTGTTTCCTCTTCCTCGTTTCCAAAAAAGACATCAAAGAAATGCTTCGCGCCCGAATTTTTTCCGGGTTCGCCCTTTTTGTTTTGGTCGCCGGCAGCTGGTACGGATACATGTACGACCACCACGGAAACGATTTCCTCATCAATTTCTTCGGCGTGCACAATTATCTGCGCGCGACGGTCGCGGAGCACACAAAAGACAATGTCTGGTATTTCTACATAGCTGTCTTCTTCATGGGATTTTTCCCCTGGTGTCTTGCCCTTCCGGTTTCTCTTTGGAAACGGCACGCCCGGCTCCGCTTTGCCGGCATGAGCGACGCAACGCGCCTCCTCCTTATTTGGGCCGCGACTGTCTTCGTCGTCTTCAATCTTTTTGCGACGAAATATCTCACATACACCTATACCTATCTCTTTGCACTCGCGATTTTAACGGCGCATCTGTGGCGGGAAACGAGCGGGAAAGCCATTCTCGCGGCGGCCGTTTCCGTCCTTTCTCTCTACACGGCGCTCGGCCTCTTCGTCGTACCGAATGAAGTTCGAGAATTCTCCGGGAAACCCGTCGCCGAATATTTGGAATCACAAGACACGGCGGATGCTTCCATTCTTTTCTACGGCGATTACAGCGCCGGTGCCGTCTTCTACACCGGCCGCACCATGTATTCCCTGGAGGAACGCAAAGAAATTGCGGAAACGCGCCCCGGCGATATTTCTTGGAATGCCAAAAACGTCTTTCCGACCCAAGCCATCGAAGACTTAGACGCTAACAAGCGTTACATCATCTTCGTGAGCCGAAAACGGGAGAAAAAATTCCTCAAATTTTTCCCCGAACATTGGAAACAAACCGCGGAAGCCGGCATCTACCGCGTTTACGAACGCATATAAAAATGCGCGCGCAGCGCACCGATTTCCTCATATCTCTTCACTCATATCTGTTTTTAGCAAAGGAGTTTCATCATGTCCGTTTCCCAAATCATCATCGATCGCAAAGCTCTTCGCCATAATCTGCGCACCATTCGCGCGCATTTGCCGAAAGAAGTGGCGACGCTTGCCGTCGTGAAAGCGAATGCTTACGGCCACGGCGCCGTGCAGACGCTTCAAATCGCTCTCGAAGAAGGGTACACCGCGGCCGCCGTCGCGCGTGCCGAAGAAGGCGCAGAACTTCGCGAAGCCGGTTTCACCTGCCCGATTTATGTGCTGGGACTGCCGCTGGCCGAAGATATGCCGCTCGGCGTTTCCCAAAATCTCATTTTCCCCGTCGATGACACGGTGGATCTCGCCGCGCTCGACGCCGTCGCCGCTCTTGCGAAGAAAACGGTCGACGTCATGATTGCCGTCGATACCGGCATGAACCGCATCGGCGTCCATCCGGCCGACGTCCCCGCACTTTTGGAAACTCTCGCGAAATATCCGCACATTCATCTGCGCGGCACCTTCACCCACATGGCGACCGCCGACCACAAAGAAAAGGACGCGGCACTCGCGCAGCTCGCCCGTTTCGATGAAGCGATTTCCCACATGCCCGTCACGGAAGATTTCGTCATTTCCGCCGCGAACAGCGCCGGCGTCATCGATCTGCCGCAAAGTTGGCACAATCTCGCACGCCCCGGCATTATTCTCTACGGACCCCAGCCGTCCGACGTCATGACGAATACGCTTGATTTGCAATACGTGATGTCGCTCGTTTCCCACGTCACCCACACGCAGATTCTGCACAAGGGCGAAGCCATCGGATACGGCGGCACCTACGTCGCGGAAAAAGATATGAAAACGGCGACCGTCCCGATCGGTTATGCGGACGGCTATCCACGCAGTCTTTCGAATAAAGGCGAAGTTTTGATTAACGGGAAACGCTGCCCCATCGTCGGCCGCGTGTGCATGGATCAGCTCATGGTCGCCTGCGATGAAGACGTCGTGCCGGGCGATGAAATCGTGCTCCTGGGAAAACAGGGCGAAGAAGAAATCACCATCGACGAACTCTCCGTCAAAGCAGGCACCATCCCGCACGAAATCCTCTGCGCTCTGAAACGCGTCCCGAAGGTGTGGAGTGACATGTGAGCAGATTGCTTTCTGCTACATGAGTGCCAAGGCAGGGAGCAGGGAGCAGGGAGCCGGGAGCTTTAGCTTGTGTCGCTACGCGACGATTATGTTGTAATCGGCGCCGTTGTCGCCTCGCCGCCTCCGGCGGCAAAAAAATCGTCGCTGCAGGCGACACCTCTCATCGATTAGCGAAGCGATATCGATGCCATATAAAAATCCATGCGCAAAGCGCATCCTCTAAAAGCTCCTACCTCCAAGCTCCCGGCTCCCGGCATCTGTACAAATATTGCACAAAGCAGATTCCCCCTATTGACAGATATTTCCCAATGCGGTAATATATTCCCAATACAACCACGGCGCGCCGATGCGAGCCGAAAACTACATACTTTTCATCCAGAGCAGCAGAGGGACTGGCCCAATGAAGCTGCGGCAACCATTCGAGACCGAACCGGTGCCAATTCCAGAAGGCAATACGCCCGAAGATGAATCCCACACAAATGATGCTTTCATCTTCGCATGAAAGCATTTTTTATTTCCCGAAACGAAAGGAGCCATTCATGATTGAGCTAAAGCACATCACCAAAAGCTACGACGGCCACATCGTAGCTTTGGACGACGTCAACCTCACGATCAATGACGGCGAAATTTTCGGCATTATCGGACAATCCGGTGCCGGCAAATCCACGCTCGTCCGCTGCATCAATATGCTCGAAGCCCCCACCTCCGGCGAAGTCATCGTCGGCGGCAAAGACATGACGAAACTTTCCAAAAAAGATCTTCGCGAAGCCAGAAAACATATCGGCATGATCTTCCAGCATTTCAATCTTCTCTCCGGGCGCACCGTTTACCAAAACGTCGCCTTCCCGCTGGAACTTTCCGGCATGCCCAAAGCGGAGCAAGCGAAAAAAATCGAAGCCATTTTGGAACTCGTCGGCCTCACCGAATATAAAGACAAATATCCGGCGCAGCTCTCCGGCGGCCAGAAACAACGCGTCGGCATCGCGCGCGCCATCGTTTCCGATCCGCCCGTCCTTCTCTCCGACGAAGCGACCTCGGCCCTCGACCCGGAAACCGTGAAATCCATTCTCCAGCTTCTGAAAGACATCAATAAGAAACTCGGCATCACGATTATTTTGATTACCCACCAAATGGAAGTCATCAAGCAGATCGCCGACCGTGTCGCTGTCATCGAAAAAGGAAAAATCATCGAAGAAAGCTCCGTCGTCGACCTCTTCACCGCGCCGAAGACGGAAACGACGCGCCGTTTCATCGGTTCCGTCATCTCCGACGAAATCCCCGAATCGCTGCGCCACATGAATATCACGAAAGAGCGGAACCATCCGGACGACGCACCGGCCATCCGCCTCTCCTTCCGCGGCGACGTCGCCGACGAACCCATCGTCGCCAACCTCATTCGCCACTACAACCTCGATGTTTCCATTCTCTACGGAAACATCGACTACATCCACGGCGTTTCCTTCGGCCGCCTCATCGTGACCGTCGCCGGCAAAGAATCCGACATTCAAGACGCATTGGCCCATCTGAAAGGCCTGCCCATCGAAAGCGAGGTCATCGGTTATGTCCCCTGTCATCAGTAATCTCCTCCTGAAATCACTGGCGGAAACACTCTACATGCTGGGCGTATCCGCCGCCATCGCCGCCCTCATCGGCATCCCGCTCGGCATTCTCCTCGTCGTCACGGAAAAAGGCGGAATTCTCTCCTGCCCCATACTCAATAAACCGCTCGCTTTTGCGGTGAATATGGTACGCTCCGTCCCCTTCATCATCCTCATGGTCGCCATCATCCCGATCACCCGTGCCATCGCCGGCACCTCCATCGGCACCACGGCCGCCATCGTCCCCTTGACCATCGCGGCCATCCCTTATACCGCGCGCATGGTGGAAACATCCATCCGCGAAATCCCCGGCGGACTCATTGAAGCCGCCGAATCCATGGGCGCGACCCCGTTTCAAATCATTTGGAAAGTCTACATCCCCGAAGCGCTCCCCAGCCTCATTGAAACCATGACCGTCGTCATCGTCACCTTAATCGGGTCTTCTGCCATGGCGGGCACCATCGGCGGCGGCGGCCTGGGCGATCTGGCCATCCGCTACGGCTACCAGCG
>CAVJQK010000066.1:0-6896 GCA_963651795.1 Erysipelotrichaceae bacterium
TAGCGGTGCGCTGCGCGGCATTTTTATAATCGCTCGCTCCGCTCGCTCGCCGGCTTATGTATGTAAACTTTCTCTCACAAAGAGCAGGCCATCACCCGGCCCTACGGGCCACCCTCTTCCAGAAGAGGGCAAAGCAGTAGCGGCTCCGCCGCATTTATAAAAGATCGTCGGCGAAGCCGACACCTGAATTGCTAATTGCTAATTGCTAATTGCTAATTTTTATCAGCGCATCAACCGATTGTGTAAAAAGATAAGGAGAGAGATATGAAGAAAAGAATGTGGGCGCCTCTGCTGGCGGCGGCGTTGGCGGTGGGGCCGATGGGGTTCGCCGCCGATTGGGTGCTTCCTTCGGGGGAAGTGCTGCCGATGGGCGATAAGGTCGTCGTGTGGAATGCGCATGACGGATATTTGGGTGAAGCGGCGGATGCGTTTTTGGCGGATCCGTATCTCGTCGAGGAAATTTCGAAAGGTTTCCTGAAAGAATCCGGACTTTTCGAGAAGAATGAAAAGAAGGGGGCGGACGCGCTCGGCACGGCGGTCATGGATGTGCTGCGCCGGAGCCGCGTGTATCAGCTGCGCACGACGGAGGGCGATGTGATGCACACGGCGATTGCCGTTTCCATTCCCTGCGATTTGAAATTGACGGACGCGGAGAAGCAGGATATTCTGACGCGCGCCGCGGCGAAGACGATGGAGGTCGAAGGAAACGGGGAAATTTTGGATGCGGTGAAGGATTATGACGCGGCCGTCAAGGAAACGAGCGAAAAATCCGGGAAATCGCACGGCGTTTCCTATAAGAGCGGAAAAATCGTGATGACGCCGAAGTATGAAAAGATGAAGATGCCGCTTTTCCTGTATTGGATGAGCACGACGAAGAATGATAAGGAAACGGTGACGTTTGTATTCGCCAATCAGACGGCGGGGAAAATTTTCGAACCGCTGCTGAATCGGGCCGTGGGGGATATGAGATGATGAAGAAATGGCTGGCCGCTCTTTGTGCGGCGGGAATGTTGACGGCGGGACAGGCGGTCTGTGCGGCGGAGCCGGCGGCGGCGTCCCTTTCCGAAAAGGCGCAGGTGACCGCGGCGGATGACGATCATTTGGCGCAGCTTGCGAATGAGGATTTTTCGAAGGATGCTTTTCTGGATGATGTGAAACTTTCGGAAACGGCGCAATTTGCGGCGCTGCGGCATCCGGAGACGGGCGCGCTTTTGCCGGTGGGGCAGCTTCAAGTTTCAAAAAACGGTCTCGATATGACGGCGGAGGTGATTCCTTTCATTTGCCGCGACGAGGAAATCGAGAAATATGTCGGCGGCATTTTCACGCCGAATGAGAACGGAAATGTGTCCGAGGCGTGCCTCAAAACGTTGGAAATTTGCAATGAAAAATTGGCGGCGCTGCCGCTTGCGGCGAATATGGGGGCGGTGAAGGCCATTGAGACGCTGCGCCAAACGACGGGGAAGGATATCCCGTATTCGACGCTGTATATGGATTTCCGCTCGATGGAGTCGCTGCATCTTTTGCGGGCGCCGGTGCGCGTCGCGACGACGGGTGCGCGCATTTTCCTGTATGCGGACGGCTGGGTGATCCCGATGTACGTGAAGGGCTATGTGTGGAAGATGCCGGGCGGCGAATATCGGCTGATGGTAGCTTTGATGGCGGATAATGAAAAGGACATGTTGCGGACGGCGGCGGATGATTTGGCATTGGCCGCGGCGAAGGTGCGTTGAGATGAAGAAACGGACGGCGGCGCTCTTCCTCGCGCTCTCTCTTTTGGGCGGCGCGGCACAGGCCGATATGCTTTCGGTGCCGGGGCTGGGGCGGTTTCCTTTTGAAACGCTTCATGTGACGGACGGCGAAGGGACGGCCGTGGAGGCGATGCTGCGGCGCCAAATGGAAACGGCGGAGCCGAAGGAAACGAAACGGACGGCGCTTTTGCGTTTCCTCACGATGCCGGACGGGATGCGTCTGCGGAATGAATCGGGGCTTTCGGCCGTTTCCGGGCTCCGCGTCTACCAGCTGGTGAAAGAGGATTCGCACGGGATGTATACGATGATGGTTTTCGTATTTTCCGGCGATCGCGAGACTCTTTTCCGCAGGAGTGATAAAAAAGCGGCGGATTTCTGGGCGCGTGCGTTTGAAGAAGAGGAAACGAAGCGCGCGAAGATGTCTCCCGATAAGCAATATGTATTTTTGAAAGATTTCCAAAAGGCGGCGCTTTCCGTCATGGAGGGGAAGCCGGGCGAGGCGCCCCGTTTCCGCATTCTCGATGCGTCGGCGTGGAAACCGTATCACAATGGGGACGGTACGGTGCGCTGGCAGCAGAGTGTGAAAATCGCGCTGGAGCGGGCGGACGGTTTCGTCATGCCGTCTTGGTATGAATCCGTGTTGTATCGCACGAAGGCGGGGCGGTACGTGTTTCTTCTGTTTCTCGGAAGCCATCAATCGGCGGCCGAGACGGAGGAGGAAATTTTGCATGCGCTCTATCGCGTGGAAAGGAGCGAAAAATGAGAAGGACAGCGGTGCTCGCGATCGCACTCGCGGCGTGTCTATCGGCACAGGCGTGGGCCGATTCGCCTTTGAAGGACGCGGCGGCCGCCGTGCTCCCGAAGCCGATTTCTCTGCATGAGCTTTCCGGCGAAAATACGGTTTCCTTCCAAGGGGAAACGATTCCGTACCAAGCGATGCAGCTCGTGATGAATATGGAAAAATCGGGCATGGTGCTGACGGGTTACGTCTTCGCGGCGGAGATGCCTTCGCATTACGATGCGACGCTTTCGCCGTATTTCCGCTACGGGCTCACGCAGGACGATTATCGCGGGCTTTCGGAAGTGAATAAAGCTTTCTTCGATCCGGCTTCGGCCCTGCATCAATCGCTTTTACAGTCCGTCTCGGATTGGGCGGATGCGATGGTCGGCGGCGCGGGGGCGCATCTGGTGACGAAGCTCTCCGATTTGGAGCCGATACGCCGCGTGTCCGGTGTGAAAGCGGTGATGTATACGGCGGGGGCGCGTCTTTTCTTCTCTACGGAAAATATCGTGATTCCGCTCTATGCGAAAGGTTTCATGTATCGGGACGGCGATGTGTATCGCGGCATTATGTTGCTCACGCCGGATGAAAATAAACGTCCGCTTTCCTACGCGATGGAAGATACGGTGATCCGCGCGGCCGAGGATGCGGCGAAACGCGACCGCCGTGCGTATTTCAAAAAACGGGCGGAAGCGGAAAGAGCGGCCGTCGAGACGACCGTTTCCAAAAAGAAAAAATAATCGGACAATGTAAATCGGGTCCGGAAGGGAAACAAATATGGAAATAGCTCTTTGGCAATACGCGATCATTCTCCCGCTGTCTTTTTTGGCGGGATTTGTGGACGCGGTCGCGGGCGGAGGCGGACTCATTTCTCTTCCGGCCTTTTTGATGAGCGGACTTCCGATTCACAATGTCATCGGGACGAACAAATTGGCCTCGGCGATGGGGACGACGCTGGCGACGGCGAAATTTATCCGAAACGGGTACGTGGCGTGGAAACCGGCGATCGCGGGCGTCGCGTGCGCGATTGCGGGATCATCCGTCGGCGCGAATATCGCGCTCTACATCGATCCGGCGTATTTCCGCGGGATTATTTTGGTCGTGCTGCCACTCACGGCGGCTTACGTCATGACGCGGAAATCCATAGAAACGGATGCGCCGCCTTTTGGAGAGCGGAAAACGATTTTCCTTGCGATGGTGCTGGCTTTCGGCATCGGCATGTACGACGGTTTCTACGGCCCGGGCACGGGGACATTTCTGATCCTTCTCCTGACCGGCATCGCGCACATGCGCGTCGCGGAGGCAAACGGCATCACGAAAGTCATCAATCTCACGACAAACGTCACGGCGCTCGCCGTCTTCCTGCTCCACGGCACCGTCATTTTTCAGCTCGGCCTCATCGCCGGCGCCTGCAACATCGCGGGCAATTACATGGGCGTCAAATATTTTGAAAGAAACGGCGCAGGCTCGGTAAAGCGGCTTATTTTGGTTGTGCTTGTGATTTTCTTTGCGAAGACGATTTGGGAGACTTTTTTTAAATAGTGCATAGTGCATAGTGCATAGGGAAATAAGTGTAGAGCGGGAAGCCCTCTTTTGAAAGAGGGTGCCCCGTAGGGGCGGGAGATAGAATGCGCCGCAGGCGCATAACTTCTTGCGAAAGGAAAACTTCAATTTGGAATGAAAAAGTCATTTTCGTTTTTTTGTGTTTGCGCTGAAGTTGTGGCTCTGCGAGCCACTCTATCTTCCGGCGCTTCGCGCCACCTTCCTTCAAAGGAAGGCTTCCAAAGGATGCGCTCCGCGCATATCCTGTTTTAAAAGTGCATAGTGCATAGTGCATAGTGCATAGGGAAATAGGTGTCGCCTGCGGCGACGATCCTGTTTTATTCTCGCCTCCCCTGAAAGGGGAGGGGGACCGCGTAGCGGTGGAGGGGTCAGGCACTATGAAAACTCTGTCTTATAGGGGCAGTCCCCTACGACTATGTGCATACATACTGCGCGACCCGGGAGGCGCTTCGCTTCGCTCGTGCCAGCTCCCCTTTCAGGGGAGCCAAGACGCACTAAGCCGCGCGCGCGTCTGACAGTCTGACAGTCTCACAGTCTTATATTCTCGAAATTGACACATGAAAAAGCTGTGGCAAATTGTTGCCACAGCTTTTCTGCTGCTCTACTTCTTCTTCCCTCTCCGCGAATCGGAAGGCGTTTCCTTCTTCCTCTTCTGCCTCATGTCTCTTCCCTTATGCCCGAGCGCTTTGTGCTCTTTTTTCTTTGTCGGCTTGTACATGCCGGGGAGGACGATGCGGCGCTTGGGGCGCGCTTGGCGGACGCGGCGGACTTCGCCGTTTTCGTCGTAGCGCGTGAGCGTTTCCTCAATGGAACGTTCGAGGCGGCGGAGGATGGCGCCGTCTTCGGGCGTCGCGTAGGTAATCGCGATGCCTTTTTGTCCCGCGCGGCCCGTGCGGCCGATGCGGTGCACATAATATTCCAAATTTTTCGGAATGCCGTAATTGAAAACGTGCGTCACGCCTTCGGCGTCAATGCCGCGTGCCGCGATATCGGACGCAACGAGGACTTGCAGTTTTGCCGATTCGAAATTGCGGATGACTTGGTTTCGCTGCCCCTGGCTCATGTCGCCGTGGAGCTCATCGACGGCAAGATCCGTTTCCTCGGCGAGCCGCTGCGAGAGCGCGTGCGCTTCTTCTTTCGTATTGCAGAAAACGAGCGCCAGATACGGATTCATTTCTTTCAAATGGCGGAGAAGCAATTTGAATTTTCGCGTTTCCGTCGTCATGTAAATCCGCTGCTCGACGGTCGACGCCGTGACTTTTTCCGATTGGTCGATTTTGATCGGCTGCTGCATGTATTTCCGCGAAAGGCGGACGGCGTCATCCGGCATGGTCGCCGAGAAAAGAAGAATTTGGCGGCGCTTCGGCGTTTCGTCCAGAATGGTTTCGATGTCTTCTCGGAAACCGGCGGCCAGCATCTGATCGGCTTCATCCAAAATGACGGCGCGCACCGTATCGAGTTTCAGCGCGCGGCGGCGGATGTGATTCAAAAGGCGGCCGGGCGTCCCGATGATGAAATGCGGCGCGCGGCGAAGTTTCCGCAATTGATTTTCAATCGTGCGCCCGCCGATGACATCGGCCGCGTCAAATCCGAGCGTTTCCGCAAAAGGACGCAGCACGTCGAAAACCTGACGCGCGAGCTCCCGCGTCGGCGTCATAATGAGGACTTCCGTCCCTTCGTCATCGGGTTTTACGCGGTGAATGTAGGGCAAAAGATACGCGAGCGTTTTCCCCGTCCCCGTCTGCGATTTCCCGATGACATCCGCGCCCTTCAGCGCTGCCGGAATCGCCGAGCACTGGATCCTGGTCGGTTTCAAAATCCCCTGTTTCTTCAAAATTTCAATAACAGTCTCGGAAAGCCCGAGAGAGCGAAACGTATCCATAATGTGTCTCCTTATGATGGAAAAATCGTGATTTGGTCATGCTGCGCCCGGATTATGAAAGCATCCACGGCGCACTTCTCAAATTCAGCCTGTAATATAAAGTTTTGTTTTTTCTTTCCACGATTAATTCATCCGCCGGGATGGAATTGAGCCGTTTTTGGATGGTATTTCTGGCGCGGCCCGTCATTTTTACCAATTGCGGCAACGTGATTCCGTCTCCGTAGAAAAGCGAAGCCTGCAGCAGGATGAAATAGATATCATTCAATAAAGAATCGGATAAATCCAAAGAATAAATTTTTTCTCTGTATTTTTCGATTTGCTCGTTTTTCCGATTCAGCAGATTGACGGTATCTTCGAGAGTACCGAGAATCATTTTGAGGAAACCGATGACGAAAGGTGTGAGGTCTCCCCGATTGATTTCGCTGTCGGTTTCTTTGAATAAATCATAATAGGTTTTCCGATTTTTCTTGATGTAAACGGAAAGCCGCAGCGCCAATAATGTATGGAAATCCTGTTTCAGGTAATAGGATGTGATAAATCTGTCCGTGCGTCCGTTTCCGTCGTAAAACGGGTGAATATACGCAAAAAGATAATGAAACAGGCCGAGCCGCACCAATAAAGGATACTCGTCCGAGTGTAAAATTTCCAGAGCCGTTTCCATATTTTCGATGATTTTTGATTCGGGAAACACGCCGCGGTGAATGATTTTTCCGGTGGGCGATTCGATATCCACGGGATCTTTGCGAAAAATGTCGCCGTCCAAAGCGTGGGCGGAATTTTCTTTCGTGATTTCATTATGGGCAAATTCATCATAAAATGCGCGCAAATCCCGGCAGGTCGAAAAGGGGATTTCGCGATTGTCGAGCAAGCTGCGGTATTTATTGACGATGCTTTCGAGGTTTGAGAGTGATGTAATTTCTGA
>CAVJQK010000067.1:0-6870 GCA_963651795.1 Erysipelotrichaceae bacterium
CGGTCTCGGAGATACGATGACATTCTTCAATGCGAACGGGCATATGAGCGATACCGATTGGGCGAGCAAAGTGTCTGTCACTTCCGGAAGCGCTGCGACTTATAATGCGACGGAGCGCGCCGTGACGATTACGGGAAGCGTTAAGCTGGATGTTGCGAAAAATGATACCGCTAAAACGGTTACGGGAACCGTTTCCGATGAATATTTGAGCAGCGTTGCCATCGATCTCTCCAAAATCGGAAGCGAGGAAACGGATACGCAGAACAAGTGGGTGAACGGCGGTACCCTTTACAGTCAAACGGCCAGTAAGCAGGATTACGGCGCCGCCGGAAAGAATACGACGATTTCTGTTTCCGGGACGACGGATGAATCCGTGAAGGCCGGCGAATTCATGACGCTCGTGCATATCGAAGGGACGAATGCGGGCGTTTCCGGAAATATTACGGAATATAATAATGTGAAGAATTCGGTTGCTTTTGAAGATACGGCCGTAAACGGCATTGTCGCAACGGGCACGCACGAAGATACGCTCCAAAGCACCGTGAAATCGGCGAATGATGCGGCGGATCCGACGAAGGGCAGCTATGATCTCACCTATACCGTCGGCAAGAAAACCGTCACCGGTATCTCCGCGACGAATCTTGATTTGACGAAAGGCGCGTTCACGGCGGGGACGAATGATTATACGCTGGAATCGGATCTCACAATCAATGTGGATAATCTCGTCATCGGCGAGACGGGAAATGTGAAGAATAAAGCCATCATCGATTTCTCGAAAGATTCCGGCAGCGGAAAATTCCAATTGAAGGTCGGTGAATCCGGTACGGCCGGAGATACGGCGACGAGTAAAATTACTTATGAGGAAACGGATGAGGAAGCGGTGAACGGCGTCAAAGCGGCCGGAAATCAGAATCGAAATTTCTCCGTCACCGGAAACGGCAAAATCGTGAATTTGGATTCCGTGACCAAAGATACGACCAAAGTGACAATCGGAAGTGTGGATCTCTCCCAAGAGGTTCGCAGCTTCGATAATCTGGCGGAAACGGGCACGATTGATATAAGCGGTGCGTCCTATAGCTATTCCGAATTGAAAAAAATTGCGGACGTTGTCGGGCAGGAGAAGATTACTGTCGTCGGTGTGAAGGAGACAGGGACGAACAAATTTGATAAAGAGAAATGGACGGACATGTCGACATGGGGCGATTCTGTTGCCGTTACACAGGAAACCGGCATCAGTGCGGAAGTGTATGCGAAGTATGATACGAGTGATGGAAACATCAATCTTAAACCGAATGTAGTCGGTACCGTCACATTCGGGCAGAATATCGCGTGGAGCACGAGCGATACCGCCGCCGTATCCCTTTCCGGGAAAGATGTGTATGACGTTGTTTTTTCCGCGATTTCCTTTGCCGATTCGGATATTAAGAAAAACGAAACGATGCATCTTTTGGACGCGCAAGGGATGTTGTATGCGGTGAATGCGTCCGCACCGACAACGGGCTGGACGAGCGTGGATGCCGAGAGCGGTACGGTCAAATACAATAAAACCGATCGCGTGCATGTCGATGAGGATAATCTCACCGGCGCCGGTATCACGCTCACCGTCGATCGCGGGGATCAAATCGTCAGTAAGACGACGACGACCGAGGACGGGAAGTACGGTTACACGCTGGATTACACGCGCGGTAAGGGCTTTATCACGGGAATGACGATTGCCGATGCCGGCATCACCTGGGAGAACGGAACGACGGCAATTACGCTCGATGAAGATTACGATTTCTCCGTCGTGGGGACGCTCACATTCCCGGCCGACAAAATTTCCAATGTATCGACATTAAAAGCGGGCGACTCGATGACGCTCTTCGATGCGAACGGGCATATGACCGATGCCGATTGGACGAATGTCATCCAAATCAGCCCCGCCTCGCAAAAAATCGGAGATTACACGAATCAGGCGACGAAGGCGGTAACAATCACCGGCAATATCGACATCAATCTCGTCAAAGAGAAAACGGAGAATACGAAAAAAGTCACTGCGACCGTCTCCGATCAGAATATGAATACGATTTCGATCGACCTTTCCAAAATCGGGGAAGCGGGCGATGACACCGATGCGTGGAGCGCGGGAACGACGCTGTATGAGAATAAGGATTCCGCGCAGGATTACGGGACAAAGAAAGTCACCGTTTCCGTCGACACCTCCACCGGAATTTTCGGCGGCACGACGGATGAAAGTGTGAAGACCGGCGACAAGATGACGCTTCTTGACATCACCGGGACGAATGCGGGGACGGCCGGAAATCTCACCGCCGTCGATACGACGTCCGTCGTGAATTTCAAAGATAAGCAGACGAACGGACTCACCGTCACCGGCACGCATACGGATACAATCAAGAGCACCGCGGACACGGCGACCGGAAATTATAAATTGCTTTACACCGTCGGCAAAAAAGAACTCGATGCGAACAGCAGCATCTCCGCGGCGGAACTCGATGTGACGCAGGACGCCTTCACGGCGGGGACGCAATATACGATGACGGGCGATGTCACCGTCGATGTGCGTAATATCGAAATCAAAAATATCGGCGACGGCTCGAAGACGGCCATCATCGATTTTACGGGCGATTCCGGCAGCGGAAGTTTCGCTCTGGCAGGCACCGATTCTCAAGGGAAGAATACCGTTTCCTATACGGAAGATAAGGAAACGAACGGTATTTTGGCGGCCGGCAATCAATATCGCACCTTCTCCGCGGAAGGCAAAAAAGTCTATCTCGATTCCGTCACGCAGGATGTGAATAAAATCACCGTCGGCCAAGTCGACTTATCGCAGGAAATTCGCAGCTTTGCTAATCTCACGGAGACAGGCACCGTTTCTGCCATCGACAAAGTCATTTTGGACAATTTGGCGCTCACGATGGACGAAGGGACGAATTTCACGATTGCCAAAGCGGCGGAGAACGGAACGTATGATTTCTCGAAGTGGACGCTTCCCGAAGGAGAACAGGAAATCGATGCACGCCAGGAACAAGGTGTCGTCGGCGTCATGAAAGGCGTATACAATATCGAAGACGGTAATTTGAAAGTGGAGATGGAAGGCATCGAATCCATTGAATTCTCCGAAGGCGTGAAATGGAGAAACGGTACCGTGCTGGAGCTCGCCGGTTCGGGCGTGGATCTCACCGATAAAAAAATCGATGCATCCAAACTTTCCTTTGATAAGGACAGCGTGAATAAGCTCATCACGACGGACGGCGCGTACAGCATGGTGCTCATCAATTCCGATGACGACAATCATCTGGCGGCGGCGAAAATCACGAATGCGGAGAATATTTCCATGTCGGTCGCCGATGCCGTGACGTTCAAAGGAAAGACGGTCCTTTCGGAGGACGGGAAACAGCTCATCGCGGAAATGGACAGATCGACTGCGGAAGCGGACGGTTTCACACATCATCACGTGCTGGCGCAGGCGGCGGCGCTCAAAGCCGTTTCCACCGGCAATATCGATACGACGGACCAAGTGGCGGGCGCGCTCTCTCAGTTCCGCGCCGATGAAGAAGGCGGAAACATGATGGTCTTCGCGCATATCGGCGGCAGCAGCACGGAAACGAAGACGGGAAGCCATATTTCTTCCAATATGTGGAATGTGGACGTCGGCCTCGGCTCGCAGAAGGAATTCTCGGACGGCGGGCGCAGCGAATATGCGATTTACTATGAAGGCGGCCGCGGCAATTATTCCACGCATTACGCAAACGATACGGCGGATGAAACGTCCGGGAAACTCAAGTATCACGGCGGCGGCATTTTCTTCCGTTATGAAAGCCCGGCATCCGTCTACGGAGAAGCCGGTTTCCACGCGGGACGCATCAAGAATGAAAATGATGCGCTCGGCATGGATAATTCCGCGTCGTATTACGGTTTCCATGTGGGCGTCGGGAAAATTCTGCGGACGAATGACACGGATTCTTTCGATATCTATACGAAATTCTATTACAATCGCACCGGCTCCATGGAATACAGCAAGACCGGGCGGGATGAGATTCGGGTCGATGCGGCGGCGAGCAAATTGCTGCGCATCGGCGGGCGTTACAATCATCTCCTCGGCGAGCGGTATACGCTCTATGCCGGCGCGGCGTTCGCGTATGAATTCGGCGGAGACGCCAACGGCACGGCGGGCCTCACGAGCGGAGATTTCGCATCGATTCGTCCGGCGGGCATGAAGGGCGCCGGCGCGGTCGTGGAATTCGGTTTCCGTCAGAATGCGCAAAAAGGCAGCCCGTGGGAAATCGATCTCGGGCTCAAGGGATACATGGGACGCCAGAAGGGAATCGGGGCGAATATCGGATTTAAGTATCATTTCTGATGCTGTGTGTTGCGAGAAAAGCAGTGAGGCACATTTGTGGCTCGCTGCTTTTTTGTGTTGGGAAGAGTGAAGAGGAAAGAGGGAAGAGGCGCGCTCGGCTTGGCATTTTATTTGTGCCGGAGACTGTCAGACGGTCAGACGGTCAGACGTGAGACCTAAATCGGTGCGCTTCGCGGCATTTTTTGTAATCGGCGCTTCGCACCTCGCCGGCTTCGCCGGCATAAAAAAAGATTTGTCGCGAAGCGACACATGTTAAAGTCTCATGTCTTATGTCTGACCGTCTCGCGTCTCGATCTCCAATGTCGCACGAAGCTGCGCGCGCCCCTTTCCCCTTTCCTCTTCCCGCTTCCCTTTTTTCTCATTGCAAAGCTGGTATATAATAAAATAAGTATAGTGCGAAAAAGTTTTTATGCACCGGGAGGCTGTATGCATTGGGATTTGGATGAACGGAAAAAGAAATATCTCATCTGGGCCTTGGCGGTGCTTTTTGTGATGTTCGGAATTTATATGTACACGCATCGGCGGAGCGGGCCCGCGAATGTGGCGCCGGCCGATCCCGTGGTGGCGACGGAGAAACTTGTGCTGCGCGATATGATGAAGCGCGTCGTGCTTTCGGGGGAAACGGTGCCGAAGACGTCCGTCGATATTTCGCCCAAGTATGCCGGGCGCATTGCGGAAGTTTTCGTCGATTTGGGAGACGTCGTGCAAAAGGGCGATGTGCTTTTAGTGCAGGATCTGCGCGATGTGCAAATTTCCATTTTGGAAAACAGTGCGGGAAGCCGAGAGGCTGCGGCCGAGGCGATTGTGTCGCGCGCAAGCTACGGCGCGGAAAGTCTCAAAGCGGAAACGGATTACGAAAATGCGCTCGCGAAATATGAGCGGTATCAGTGGCTCTATGAAGAAGGCGCCGTCTCGCTCCAGGATCGCGACGATATGTATCGGCAGATGATCGAGAAAAAAGCGGCGTTTCAAAGTATCAAAGAGCAGGAATTAGGCGCCGTATCGGCGACGGTTGCGGCGAAGGTTGCCGCGGCGGAGAAAGCCGAATATACGGTGGAAGGCCTCCGCGCCAAGGAAGAAGATTTGACGATCAAAGCGCCCGTTTCCGGCGTCATCGGCTATCGGAATGCGGAAGCGGGCGAATGGGCGACGGCCGGGCAGAAACTTTTGACCGTCGTGGACAATAGCAAAATGTATCTCGATTGCCTCGTCGCCGAGCAGGATATCGGCACGATTCGGACGGGGGAGACGATTCCCGTTTCCTTGGATGCCGTCGGCGAGACGGTGGACGGAAAAATTATTTTCATTTCGCCTTCCGTCGAGGATGCGTCGCGTGTCTACCGCGTGCGGCTCCTTTTGGAAACGAAGAATGCGCAGCTTCGCGGCGGACTTTTCGGGCGCGCGATTTGGGAAGGCGTGCAAAGGAAGCAGACGCTCTTCGTCCCGAAGGAAGCGATTGCCGATGAGAACGGAAAGAAATATGTGTACGTCGTTTCCGCCGACCTTACGGTGAAGAAACGGGCGGTGACGCTCGGCCTTTCGAATGACGATTGCATTGAAATTCTGTCGGGCGTTGTCCCGGGAGAAACGGTCGCGGTGACGAATATCGCGCGGCTTCGCGACGGCGTGAAAGTCAAAGTCGATGAGGCCGCTCATGGGTAAGGGAAATCTCACGCGTTACTCCGTGACGCATCCCATCGGTATCACGATGATCGTGCTTTTTTTCATCGTGCTGGGGCTCTACAGTTATTGGCGGATCGGCGTCGAGCTGTATCCGAATATCAATACGCCGTATGTCGTCGTGTCCGTGAAATATGACGGCGCGGACGCCGAATCGGTGGAGCAGCAAATTACGAAACCGGTGGAAGATGCGCTTTCCGCCGTTTCCGATGTGAAACATATCAATTCGCGCTCGCGCACCGGGCGCTCTTTTGTCATGCTTGAATTGGATTTTGACGCGGATGCGGACGCCGCCGCGATCGATGCGGCGCAAAAGGTGAACGCCATTCGTTCGCAGCTCCCGGATGACGCGGACGATCCCGTTGTGGAAAAATGGGATATGGACGCGGCGCCGATCATCGATATCGCAGTCCTCTCCGGGCATCCCTTGGATGAAATGTATTCCATGGCGGAAAATACATTTAAAAACGAGCTCACGAAAGCGGGAGGCGTTTCCGAAGTGGAACTCTCCGGCGGACGCGATAAGGAAATCGCCGTGAAAGCCGATCGCGATAAATTAGCGTATTACGGCATTGCGATGCACGATATCGTGACGGCGCTCAAAGGGGAAAATCATCTGGCGCCGGCGGGCTCTTCGTACACCGATCGCCGTCAGACGCAGATTCGCTTGAATGCCCAATATAAAAATACGGACGATATTCGCAAAGTGACGCTCACCGCTGCCGACGGGACGAAAATTCCGCTCTCGGCCGTCGCCGAAGTCGTGCGCCAAAATGAAAGAGTTTCCAGATACGCCCGCATCAACGGCGAGGATGCCATTGGTATTTCCG
>CAVJQK010000068.1:0-6826 GCA_963651795.1 Erysipelotrichaceae bacterium
TCATAGTGCCTGACCCCTCAGTCAGTCACTGCGTGCCTGACAGCTCCCCTTTCAGAGGAGCCAAGAACGTAATGAAGCGCTACACTTATATCGTCATTCCGGACTTGATCCGAAATCTCTGCTGAATATTTCCTCGCTGCTGAGCTTCGGGCATGGGTGGTTTTAGCCGCGCGCAGCGCAAGCGAGCGGAGCGAGCGATTACAACAGGAATCGTCGCCGAAGGCGACACCTGAATTGCTAATTGCTCATTGCTAATTGCTAATTTTCTTAAAGCCGTCAGCCGTCGGCGGAGGCCCCGGCCAAGCGCGCGTCTCACGTCTGACCGTCTGACAGTCTCAACGTCTCGCGCACAAATGTCGCACTACAGCCAAACGCGCCTTTGCACTTTGCACTTTGCACTTTGCACTTTGCACTTTGCACTTTACACTCGCGCCCCCTTTACAAATTCCACCACATATGCTACACTGTATCCACAACCGATACCGTATGCGACTGACGGACTTGTGGAATTGACCACGTGCCGTATGCGGAATACACATGCCGACCGTCTGGGCTCCGATATTTCAGCCCGGGCGGTTTTCGTTTCCCGGAAAGAATATCGGATTTCCGGAAACCGCAAAATGCGACGTTTCCGATTTCAAAACGGGAGGCAGACAAATGAAAAGAAATCGTTGGCTGATTGCCGCTTCCGCCGTGGGAATTCACATTTCCATCGGCAGCGTGTATGCGTGGAGCGTGCTGGCGCGTCCGGTGATGGAAACCATGGGGCTCTCTCTTTCGGAGACCACGTGGGCTTTTTCCGTCGCCATTTTATTTTTGGGATTTTCCGCCGCATTCCTCGGCCGTTTCGTCGAACGGATCGGGCCGATGGCGTCCGGTCTTCTCTCCGCGCTTTTCTTCGGCACGGGGATGCTGGGGACGGCGCTTGCCGTGACGCTTCACAGCGGCGCGCTTTTATATTTCTTCTACGGCGCCGTCGGCGGCATCGGGCTCGGCATCGGATACATCACGCCGGTCGCGACGCTGGTGAAATGGTTCCCGACGCGACGCGGCTTTGCGACGGGCCTGGCCATCATGGGATTCGGATTCGCCGCACTCGTCGCGGGTCCGCTCATGCAATATCTCGTGCGCACGGTGGGTCTCACGGAAAATTTCATCATCATGGGCATCGCCTACGCTCTCGTCATGAGCGCATCGGCGCTTTATCTGGCGCCGCCGAAGCCGGGTGAAATTGCGGAAACGATCGAAGATGTCATGAAAAAGGAAACGGGAAACAAAAACGCCGCTTCGGCGAAACGTCAGCTCACGCGCGCCGAAGCGATTCGCACGAAAGAATTCTGGGCGCTCTGGACGGTTTTCTTCATCAATATCACCTGCGGCATCGGACTTCTCGCCGTCGCATCTCCCATGGCGCAGGACGTCATCGGGATGAGCGCGGAAGCCGCGGCGTCTCTGGTCGGCATCATCGGCGTCGTGAACGGCGCGGGCCGCATAGGCTGGGCGTCCGTTTCCGATCGCATCGGCCGCGGAAATGTGTACGCACTTTTCTTCCTTTTGGAAGTTTTCTCCTTCATCGCTCTGGCGGATACGAAATCGGAAACGGTTTTCTATATTCTCGTCCTTCTCATCGTGAGCTGCTACGGCGGCGGTTTCTCCTGCATGCCGGCGTATCTGGCCGATCTCTTCGGCGTCCGCCAACTTTCTTCCATTCACGGCAGCATCCTGACGGCCTGGGGTCTTGCGGGCATCGCCGGTCCCCTTCTCCTCACGCTCATGAAAGAAGCGACGGGCGGCTACATGGCGACGCTCTACGTCTTCGCCGCCCTCCTCACCTGCGCCTTCCTCCTCGCGCTGCTCCTTCGCAGAAGCGGCGGAACGCGCAGAGAAATCGCTGCGGAACACGAATAAAAAATCGTCGCGAAGCGACACAGGTCAAAGTCTGACAGTCTGACCGTCTCACAGTCTTATAGTCTCAAGCACAAATGACAGGCAAAGTTTTGTGCACTCATCACTTTTATAAAAAACTTGAAATTCCGAAAATTTCCTGATATGATTATGACTATATAAAGAAAGCAACGACGGGAAGAAGTTTCCACATTCCTTTCACAGAAAGCGCCGCGGTCGATGGGAGCGGGCGGGGAAAGGGAAACGGGTCACCCCCGAGCTTTGTCGCGAGAGCGGCACGTCGGCAGGCGATATCTGCAAATGAGCGGCCGAATTTTCGGCTAATTAGGTGGTACCGCGGAAGTGCTCTTTCGTCCTAAGGACGAGAGCACTTTTTTTATTGGCAAAGCCGCCGGAATTTTGTTTCCGAAATAGGAAACGGAAACCGCGGACGAAGTTTCAAAAGGAGTAAAAACATGGCCGAATACGAAAATCTGGGAAGTTACGATCCTTCCGAAATCGAAGAAAAAGAATATGCCTTTTGGGAAGAAAACGGCGTTTTTCACGATGAACCGAAAGAGGGCGAGAAGCCTTTTTCCATCGTGCTTCCGCCGCCGAATGTCACGGGTCAGCTGCACATGGGGCACGCGCTGGACGGGACTTTGCAGGATATTTTGATTCGTTACAAGAGAATGCAGGGCTACAATGTGCTCTGGCTTCCGGGCAAGGATCACGCCGGCATTGCGACGCAGGTCAAAGTCGAAAAGCAAATCGCCGAGGAAGGGCTCAATAAATACGATCTCGGGCGCGAGAAATTTTTGGAACGCGTCTGGGCTTGGAAGGAGAAATACGGCAATACGATCGGCCGCCAGATTCGGAAACTGGGCTCTTCTTGCGATTGGCAGCGCGAACGTTTCACCATGGATGATATTTGCGCGCGCGCCGTCCGCGAAGTTTTCTGCTCGCTCTATGAAAAAGGTCTGATTTATCAGGGAAACCGCATCACGAATTGGTGCCCCCGCTGCCAAACGGCGCTTTCGGACATCGAAGTCGAGCACGAGGATGAGAACGGGCATTTGTGGTATTTCCGCTACCCGATCGTCGGGGAAGACGGATTTGTGGAAATCGCGACGACGCGCCCCGAGACGATTCCGGGCGATACGGCGATCGCAGTAAATCCGGAAGACGAACGTTATAAAAATCTCGTCGGCAAGACGGTCATGCTTCCGATGATGAATCGGGAAATACCCGTCATTGCCGATGATTACGTCGATCCCGCTTACGGCACGGGCTGCGTGAAAATCACGCCGGCGCACGATCCGAACGACTTTGAAGTCGGCGAGCGCCATCATCTTCCGACGATTCTCGTCATGAACGAAGACAGCACTTTAAATGAAAACGCCGGGAAATACAACGGCATGACGCGCGAGGAAGCACGCGAAGCCATCATTTCCGATTTCAAAGAAGCCGGACTTTTGGTCAAAGTCGAAGAAACGAATCACGCCGTCGGCCATTGTTCCCGCTGCCACACGACGGTGGAGCCGATGACGACAAAGCAGTGGTTCGTCAAAATGGCGCCGCTCGCCGGCCCCGCGATGGAAGCCGTAAAAGACGGGCGCACAAAATTCGTCCCCGAACGTTTCGCCCACACGTACATTCAGTGGCTCGAAAATATTCACGATTGGTGTATTTCCCGCCAGCTTTGGTGGGGGCATCGCATCCCGGTCTGGTATTGCGACGATTGCGGAGAAACTGCCTGCTCGCGCACGGATCTTACCGTCTGCCCCAAATGCGGCAGCTCCCACATTCATCAGGATCCCGACGTCCTCGACACGTGGTTCTCCTCCGCGCTCTGGCCCTTCTCCACGATGGGCTGGCCGGAAGACACCGCGCTTTTGAAACAATGGTACCCGACGAGCGTCCTCGTCACCGGTTACGATATCATATTCTTCTGGGTCGCGCGCATGATGTTCACCTCCATGGAATTCATGCACGAAATCCCGTTCCGCACCGTATTCATCCACGGCCTTGTCCGCGATAGTCAGGGACGGAAAATGTCCAAGTCTCTCGGAAACGGCATCGATCCCTTGGACGTCATCCGCGATTACGGCGCCGATGCCCTGCGCTTCACGCTCGTCACGGGGAATACGCCCGGCAACGACATGCGTTTCTACTACGAACGCGTCGAAGGAAACCGCAATTTCGCGAATAAAATCTGGAATGCGGCGAAATTCACCATCATGAATCTGGATGATTACGATGAAACTTTCGTCCCGAAGAAAGAAGATTACACGCTGGCCGATCGCTGGATTTTGGAGAAACTGGCACAGACGGAGATGTATGTTTCCCAAAATCTCGATAAATTCGAACTCGGCGAAGCGGCCGATTCCATTTACGAATTTGCATGGAATTCGTTCTGCGATTGGTACATCGAAACGGCGAAAGCGCGTCTCTACGGCGAGCACAATACGGACAGAAAAGTCACGCAATACGTCCTCGTCTACGTGCTGAATCGCATGCTGGCGCTCCTCCATCCTTTCATGCCGTTTGTGACGGAACACATTTGGCAACATCTGCCGCATGAAGGAAAAATTCTGGCGCGCGCGAAATGGCCGACGCCGGATGAAAATCTTCGTTTCGGCGCCGAATGTGAAATCATGGAAACAATCATGGATGCGATTCGTGCCATCCGCAATATGCGCGCCGAGGCACGCGTTGCCCCCAATGTCGCCTGCACGGTCGAAATTGCGACGGGCCGCGAGGATTTGGCCAAAGCCATTACCGCTCACCAAGCCTATTTTGAAAAGCTCGCGCATGTGGAAAAATTGACCCTTCTTCCCAAAGACGCCCCGAAGCAGGAAAATGCGCTGGCCGCCGTCGTGACGGGCATGGAAATTTATCTGGAACTCGCCGGCCTCATCGATAAGGAAAAAGAAACGGCGCGCATCGAAAAAGAACGCGCCGGCCTTGAAAAAGAAATCGCAAAGACGTCGGGCAAACTCAAAAACGAGGGGTTCCTGGCCAAAGCGCCCGCCGCCGTCGTGGAAAAAGAAAAAGCAAAACTCGCCGAATACGAAGAAAAACTCACGGCACTGGAAAAACGCCTGGAATTCTTGTCCAAGTTGTAAGAATTACTTTTTGTGACATTTTCGATCGAGACATCAGACTTCTCAAGCACAGCTTCCTGCCTCATTTCTGCTCCCTGCTTTTCAGACAATAGACTTCAGACATGAGACTTTAACGGTACGCTGCGCGGCATTATGTTATAATCGGCGCTAAAGCGCCTCGCCGGCTCCGCCGGCATAAAACACACAAATCGTCGCGAAGCGACACAAGTCAAAATCTCCTGTCTCACGTCTGACAGTCTCATGTCTATCAGCACCTATGTTGCAAAGAAGCTGAGCAGTTTCTTTCCCCTTTCCCCTTTCCCCATTCCCCGCATTATTCAGAAAGGAACAGGAAAATTTTTTCCTCTCATATGATATGAATTACGAAGAATCAATTTCCTATATCGAATCCCTCACATCATTCGGCATTAAGCCGGGGATGGAGCGGATCACCGCGCTTTTGGAAGAGCTCGGACACCCCGAGACGGCCTGCCGCACCGTGCATGTCACGGGGACGAACGGCAAGGGAAGCGTCGTCGCGATGGTGACGAGCGTCCTCGAAAATGCGTCGCTTCGCGTCGGGCGTTTCATTTCGCCGCATCTCGTGAATTACACCGAGCGCATTTACGCCTGCGGGCACGACATTCCCGAAGAGGATTTCGCCGAAGCCGCGACGGCCGCGAAAACCGCCGCCGTTGCCTGCGTCGCGCGCGGCATCGAGCCGCCGACGGCCTTTGAAATCCTGACGGCGATGGCGTTTTGGTATTTTAAGAAACAGGCCGTCGATTACGCCGTCATCGAAGTCGGCATGGGCGGGCTGTTGGATTCGACGAATGTCATCACACCGGTCGTTTCCGTCATCACGAATGTCGCGATGGATCACGAAGCGTACCTCGGCGATACGATGGAAAAAATCGCGCACCAAAAAGCCGGCATCATCAAAGAGGGCATTCCGGTCGTGACGGCCGCGCAGCATGTGCCGCTCAAAACGATCAAAAAAGAAGCGCACGCGAAAAAATCAAAACTGTATTTCTACGGACGCGATTTTGAAATCGAAAGCCGCAGCCGTTGGGAAACGGGGCAGGTCGTGACGATTAAGCGCAAAGATATGCCCAAAGAAGTCGGAAACGCGCTCCTTTTCGTGCCGTTCGTCGGCGCGCATCAGGCGGTGAACGCGGCCTGCGCTCTGATGGCGCTCACGATTATCATGAAGCAGGACGACAGAGTCAATGAAAACGATGTGCGCGAAGGGCTGGCGCGCGCGCGCTGGATGGGCCGTTTCGATGTCCGCACGGTGGACGGAAAAACGATCATCCTGGACGGCGCTCACAATCCGGCCGGCGCCGAAGCGCTCAAGGAATCGCTCGAAGAATTCTGCCTCGAAAAGCGCCGCCTCATCGTTTTCACGTCGCTCGCCGATAAAGATACGGATACGGTGATTGAGCTCCTCGTGCGGAAACAGGATAAAGTCTTCGTGACGGAAGCCCCCGTCGCCAGAACGCGCACGACAGCCGATCTTGCCTCCAAATTCACCTGCGAGAAGAAAGAAGAGGAAAGCATCACCGCAGCTCTCACCGACGCGCTCGCGGAAGCCACGGAAAACGACGTCATCCTCGTCTGCGGATCTCTCTACATTCTGGGAGAGGCGCTGCTTTGGATAGAAAGTAAGCAGGGATAAGCGTTGATGCGTTGATGCGCGGATGCGTTGATGCGTTGTAGGAGTCGCCTGCGGCGACAATTCTGTTTTGAAAGTGCATAGTGCAAAGTGCATAGTGCATAGGGAATATAGGTGTCGCTTCGCGACGATTCTGTTTTATGCCGGCGAAGCCGGCGAG